>NZ_JADKPY010000067.1:0-19376 GCF_015351505.1 Acinetobacter sp. SK-43 | reverse complement strand
GGCGCAGGTTTAGGAATTGCCTTTTTCGGTTTGATGCTTTCATGGTTCTACGCCAACTCGATTATGCTACCAACTAATGTACCGCATAGCATGATTGAACAGTTGAGCAGTTCGATTGGTGAGGCAGTTCAAGCTGCTAAGCAATTAGATCCTACGATTGCTCATCATGTAATTACAGCTGCGAAGCAGGCATTCAGTCAATCGCATCGTTCAGTATTGAATGTCGCTGCTTTATTGTTTTTGATTTTATCGATTTTTATTTTGTTTACATTGCCAAAGAAAGTAATCGCAATTGATGAGTAGCAATCACCCTTATCTAAAGCAAGCTTGGATAAGGGAACTCTTAAGGAACATTGATTCTAAACTCTCGTAATATCTTACAAAGTTGAATCATTGGTAGCCCCATTAAAGTGGTTTGATCATCACCAATCATTTTTTCAAATAGGCTGATACCCAAGCTTTCACATTTAAAACTACCAGCGCAATTTAAAGGCTGATCAATTTCAATATACCGTTTTATTTCGTTTAATGTGAGCTCTCGAAATTTAACTTGATAATGTTCAACTAGTGCCGTCTCAAAACCTGAATCTAGGTGTTGAACACTAAGCGCCGTACTGAAAAAAACAGTTTTTCCTGAGTTTAATTGGAGCTGTTGAATTGCATTTTCAATTGACAGCGGCTTGCCAATAAAATCAGAAGGGGTATGTTCACGCCATGCGACTTGATCAGAACCAATCACAATTGCATTGGGATGTTGCTGTGAAATAACTTTTGCTTTTTCATAAGCTAAACGTTTTGCTAAATCATCAGCATGAAGTTCATCTTTAGCCGATTCATCAATATCTGGTGAAATGCAACGATAATCCAAGCGTAAACGATCCATTAAATCTTTACGTGTTTGGCTGCTTGATGCCAATATTAATTCAATATTGCTCATCAAACTGCGTATTCCACTAAAACATTCAGTGGTACGTAATGTAGAACGGCATTGTGGCAGGCATTTAACTTAATAGGTGGAGCATGCCCAGCTTGATAAGCTTCAACCCAACGAGTCACACATATACACCAAAAATCACCAGGTTTTAGCCCAGGAAAGCCTACTTCAGGTAATGGTGTAATTAAATCATTACCAACTTTTTGAGAGAAGTTCAAAAAATCTGAGGTCATTTGAGCACACATGGTATGTTGACCTAGATCTGTGATCGCTGTGTGGCAGAAACCATTGCGAAAATATCCAGTTATCGGATCGTAACAGCAACTCGCTAAAGGCTCACCAAGTACATTTAAACGATTAATTTTAGGATCTGGATGTATAGACATAATATGTATATAGATTTAATGACGATGTTTATCATAATCAAAAGTGACGCTTTCGCCAGCTTTTCTGCAAAAAAACTCACCTTTATTTTTGAGAATCATTTAAAATTGTGCCGTTTTTAAAATCAACTAGAGAGCCATCCATGAATTTTCAGCGCATGACTGACCTTGATTTAGCAGGTAAACGTGTTCTTATTCGTGAAGACTTAAACGTACCTGTAAAAAATGGGGAAATTACCAGCGATGCACGTTTACGTGCTGCATTGCCAACCATCAAAGCGGCTGTAGAAAAAGGCGCAGCAGTTATGGTGTTTTCTCATCTTGGTCGTCCTGTAGAGGGTGAGCCAAAACCAGAACAATCTCTTGCACCTGTAGCAGCGTATTTAACGAAAGCTTTAGGTCAAGAAGTAAAATTATTTACTGATTACTTAGATGGTGTGGAAGTTGCTGCGGGTCAAGTTATTTTGCTTGAAAACGTGCGTTTCAACCATGGTGAAAAGAAAAATAACGAAGAGCTTGCAAAAAAATATGCAGCACTTTGTGATGTATTTGTTATGGATGCATTTGGTACGGCACACCGTGCTGAAGCATCAACTGAGGGTGCAGCACGTTTTGCTCCAATCGCAGCAGCAGGACCTTTATTAGCGGCTGAATTAGACGCTTTAGGTCGTGCAATGCAAACACCAGAAAAACCAATGGTTGCAATTGTTGCTGGTTCTAAAGTTTCAACTAAATTAGATGTATTGAACTCACTTTCTACAATCTGCGATCAATTAATCGTAGGTGGTGGTATTGCGAATACTTTCCTTGCAGCAGCGGGCTTCAATGTAGGTAAATCACTTTACGAAGCTGATTTGGTAGAAACTGCAAAACAAATCGCTGCTAAAGTAAGCGTTCCATTACCAACGGATGTTGTTGTTGCTGATGCAAGTCAAATTGATTTTGGTGACTTCCTAGGTTCTTTAGCAAATGCACAAGCAATTGTTAAAAAAGTAGAAGATGTTGCTGATACTGACATGATTTTAGATGTTGGTCCTGAAACAGCGAAAGCATTTGCTGAGATCTTAAAAACATCTAAAACAATCCTTTGGAATGGTCCAGTAGGTGTGTTTGAGGTAGATCAGTTTGGTGAAGGTACTAAAGCGCTTTCATTAGCAATAGCTGAATCTGCAGGTTTTTCAATTGCGGGCGGTGGTGACACACTTGCTGCGATTGATAAATACGAAGTTGCAGATCAAATCGGTTATATCTCGACAGGTGGTGGAGCTTTCTTAGAGTTTGTGGAAGGTAAAACTTTACCAGCTGTTGCCGTTTTACTTGAGCGTGCATAGTTGTTACTAATCTTTTGATTTATATACAAAGATAGAAAAGAAGAGCCGATGTAAATCGGCTCTTTTACTTTTATATTACAAATCAGTCATAAAACTGTCACATATTTGAAATATGCTTGTCATCAACTTAACCAAGTAACTGTGGAAAGCCGTGATGAAATTTAAATTAACTCTTGCCGCTTTAATTATTGCTCCAATCATGTTAACTGCATGTGCAAAAAAAGAAGAAGCGAACAACGCTGAACAGCAAGAACAAGCAGCTTCAACTGTATCTACACAGACTACTCCAGAACAACAAGCTGCGATTGATGCAATCGACAAACCGAATTTAGATGAGAAAAATACTGATGTTGTAGAAAGTGCAGCATCAGAAGTTGCAGCGAGCGAAGTTCAATAAGCTCCTCGCTAATAAAGAAAGCCGATGTGATAACATCGGCTTTTTTTATTTAAGTATTTGCTTTGCAGTAGAAGGTCAATGTTGTTTGATAATCATCATCTTTGGCTAAAGAGGCATTCTTACCTGTTAACGTACCAATCACGCCAGCAGCAGCTTCAACTAATCTTCCAGTTTCTTCATCCACAACATCTTTTAATACACCTTGATATGCTGTTTTTTCGTCCACAACAACAGGGCTAGTATTTCGCGTACAGGTCTTTTGAGCTGCGCTAATCGCATTATTTTTAGAGATTAGGTTGGTTTTACCAATCCCAGTGACTTCATATTGATTATTTTCTTTTTGTATTGCCAAAGTGTTGGTTGGGGTAGATGCACAAGCTGTTAAACCGATTGCCAAGCCGCCAATTAAACTCATTACTAATGCTTTATTCATTGCTTATTCTCAGGTCGTTAGATAATTGTATTATTTGAACATATAATTTTTGAACGCTTTTGCAGGTTATGTACAGTTTGTAGTGAGGCTCTGTTAAATTTCTCAAATTGATGATTAAGCAGGGATTAAACGTGGTGGAAAATAGTGAGATTATGCTAATCTAGCAAAATCGATGTGTTAGTTAGATTCATTTAAATGACGGACTCAAATATAGAGACAATTCATCAAAATATTCATCAACGTCAATCTATTGGGCAATTAATTGAGCCAGCACCAAATACACAACAACTTGAAAAAGCAGTGCAAGCTGCACTTACTGCTCCTGACCATCATCGTTTGAAGCCTACTAGATTCGTTGTAGTGACACCTGAATTACGTGCCGCTTTTGGTGAGTATTTAGCTAAAGCTTTAGCTGATTTAGGTGAAACTGATTCAGCTCAGTTAGAGCGTGTAAAGCAGCATCCTTTTCGTGCACCGTTATTGGTATTAGCATTAACAACTATCCAAGATCATCCAAAAGTTCCGCATTTTGAACAGATTCTTAGTACTGGAGCTGCTGTTCAAAACTTCTTACTCTCTTTGCAAGCGCAAGGTTTTGCTACGATGTGGCGATCTGGTGCTGTCGTGGAGTCTAAATGGCTCAAGCATCAATTGGGTTTAAACGACCAAGATCTTATTTCGGGTATTATTTATATTGGAACTGCTGCTAAAGCGATTGCTCCACGCGCAGAGATTGCTACTCAAGATTTCTTAAAAAATTGGCAAGCAAGCTAACTTTTAGATTGAATGATGAACTAAACGAATAAATGAATTTCAGGATAAAAAATGGCAGAGTTAAAATTTAGTGATTTAGTTGAACCAGTTGCAGTAGATCAAACAACAGCATTAAGAATTACCGTGTTAGGTGGTGGCAGCTTTGGTACAGCAATGGCGAATCTGGCTGTACGTAATGGTTGTGACACGATGATTTGGATTCGTGATGCGACTGCAGCTGAAGAGATCAACCAAACACATATTAATAAACGTTATTTACCTGATTACACCTTAGAAACGGGTTTACGTGCGGTTTCTGATTTGGAGTTGGCAGTGCGAGATCGCGATATTATTTTAGTCGCGATTCCAAGTCATTCATTCCGAGATGTGCTCAAGCAAATCGCACCATTTATCACTGCTCAAGCGGTTGTTTCGCTTACTAAAGGAATTGAAGCAAAAACTTTTAGTTTCATGAGTGACATTATTCGCGCAGAGTTACCTGAAGTACCTTATGGGGTTTTATCAGGGCCAAATTTGGCAAAAGAGATTATGGCGGGTATGCCATCTGGTACGGTGATTGCGAGCGAATCAGAACTAGTTCGATATGCAGTTCAGCATGCATTACACAGTGCGCTATTTCGTGTATTTGGTAGCGATGATGTACATGGTGTTGAGCTGGGCGGTGCATTAAAAAATATTTACGCAGTCGCAATGGGGATGGGGGCTGCTTATAATATTGGTGAAAATACTAAGAGTATGATTTTAACTCGTGCTTTAGCAGAAATGAGTCGTTTTGCTGTCAAGCAAGGTGCTAATCCATTGACGTTCTTAGGACTGTCAGGTGTTGGAGATTTGTTTGCAACTTGCAATAGTCCATTGAGCCGTAATTATCAAATTGGTTATGCACTTGGTTCTGGAAAAACACTTGATGAAGCAACTAAAGCATTAGGTCAGACTGCTGAAGGGATTAACACGATTGTACAAGTGCGTGCTAAAGCTCAAGAATTAGATGTATACATGCCAATTACCAATGCATTGTATGAAGTTATTTTTGAGAATGCACCACCGATGACGATTGCGCTTTCTCTAATGAAAAATGGTCATCGCAGTGATGTTGAATTTGTTTTGCCTCACCATGAAGTCTAATCAAAAAAATGTCATCATATTTGGTTAAACTCAAGCATTAATAATAAGGTGTTTATATGCAATTAACATTAGTAAGACACGGTGAAGCATCTCCTGCGATTAATGGTGATGATACGCAACGTCCTCTGACAGAGCGTGGACATCAGCAAGCTGAAGAAACAGGAAACTTCTTAAAAGATACTATTCAACCAGAAATTTTTGTAGTTAGTCCATTGCTACGTGCACAAGAAACTTTGGCACATATCAAAGCGCATTTTGAGGGTGTTCCTGTTTTAATTTGCGATAAAATTAAACCAGATGATGATGCGAAAGATGCGATAGAATGGCTATCAAAATTATCATATGAATCAATTGCAGTTGTATGCCATATGAATGTAGTAGGGCATATTGCGGAGCAATTAACGCATGAGAATTTTAATCCATTTGCATTAGCTGAAGCTCGAATTTATGATCAGACTGTGATTGCAAATGGCTTATCAACACAGAAAAAAAGTTTTACGCCAACAATATAAAATCTTATATCCTATATTTGGATAAAAAAGGGTACTAAACACCGATGCTGTATTTATGGATGCCTGAAACCAATGGAACATGGTATTGGTCGACTGGGGAAAATTGGTTGCAGGCCAACACCCTAGAACAATTAATTCAAGACTTACATGAGCACAACGGAAAAGAAGCAGTCGTTTATTTTCCAAGTCGAAATGCTCAATTAATGCAGCAAACTATGACGAAGTTGCATTTCAAGCAATTAGGTCAAGAAGGCGTTAAGTTTTTGCTTGAAGAGTTTGTTACGCTTCCGATTGATCAAATGAAAATAGTACATCATTTTCAGAATGATCAGCTCAGTGTGCTCGGTGTCGCTCAATCTACTATTGAAACTTGGCAACATGCCTTAAGCCTATTACCAATACAAATTATCGCTTTTTTACCTGATTTTTTAATATTGCCAGAACCTGAGCCGAATCAAATCATCATTGCAAATTTGTACGGTAATCTACTTGCAAGAGAAAATGAATGGTCAGGTAATTCAATAGATGATTTGGCACTATTCTTAGAATTTCAAAATCCTGTTACTGAATACAAATTTGCAAATTTAAGTCCTGCACAATTGGACTGTTTAGCTGCAGCATCAACACAAGATCAAGTAACAGAATTTAGTTATCAATTTCATAGCCTAAATCGCCCTAAGCAACATCCATTGAATGTCTTGCCAAAAGCAAAAAATAAAGAAGTTGAATGGTCAGGTTACTGGAAAGCTGCTGCATGTGTATTGGTTGCAGTCATTTCTGTTCAGTTAGTTTATGATGGTTTACGCTGGTCTAAATTAAAACGCGTTGCTGATCAAACTGCGGTTCAGGCGATTGATCAATATAAATATTGGTTTGGTGAAAATAGTCGAGTAACTGAGCAAAATATTAAAAGCCAGTTTGAAAGCCAGTTAAGAATGAGTCAGCTTGGAGATACACAGGCTTTATCTTTATTGAGTCGAGTTGGTCCTATTCTTATGCAAAAGCAAATTGTGGCTCAGCAAGTGAGTTATGATGCATCTGTGTTAGCGATATCGCTCAAGGCAAAATCAGCGGATGATCTTCAGGGCTTAACGCAACAATTAAATCAACAAGGATTTCAGGCTGAACTTGGTAATGTTCAAGCTGATACAGTCGGCGCAATTGGCTTGGTTAAGATTAAATAATGAAAGCATTGAATAATATACAAAACCGTATTGATCAAAATATTGAAAGATTAAATCACTATCTTCAAGGACTATCGGTTCGTGAACGAGTCATGGTTGTTTTTACAGCAGTGTTTTTAACTGTTGTCATTATAGGTTTTGCATTGTGGAAAATGCATTCTCTTGCCGATCAGCAGCAAAATCGTTTAAATGAGCTGAAAGATTTAACGGTTTGGATGCAAAGTAACGCAGCAACAATGAAACCAGCAAATGATCTGGATCTTTCTCCTGCAGATAAGATACAGCGTACTGCTCAGCAACAGGGTTTAGCAGTATCATCACAACAAAATGGCGATCAAATACAATTGATTGCAGAACATCAAAATTATGCGGTACTTGCGAATTTCTTGATGCAACTCTCTCAAATGGGTTTAAATATTCAAAAAATGGATATGATTTCTACCAATAATCAGATCAAATTAACGGCAACAGTGCAATAAATCATTTCTAATTTCTAGATATTTATTATTACTAAAAATTGAGATATGCCAGCATTTAGCTTTTTTAAAGGCTTTTACATTAAGTACAGCCATATTTTTAAATCTAGATTTTTCCAATTACTGTTTTAAGTATTGATTCAAGGCGCATTAAAGCAACGACTCTACAAAATAAGCGCCTGTCAAGCATGGTGTTTTGTTTAGCCTAAGCCTATAATACGCATACTTGAAAAATCAGTAGACTGTGATTGGTATGTTATATTCATTGGCCCGCCCTCTGTTGTTTACTTTAGCACCAGAGCGTGCACATGAACTCACACTTTCTATGCTCGACAAAGCTTATAAGCTAGGTTTTATGCATCAAAAAGTTGCAAATAAACCTGTAACTTGTATGGGAATTGAATTTCCAAATCCAGTAGGTTTAGCTGCTGGTTTAGATAAGAACGGTGCACACATTGATGCATTGGCAGCACTAGGTTTTGGTTTTATTGAAATTGGTACAATCACACCACGACCTCAAGCAGGAAATCCTCAACCACGTTTATTCCGTATTCCAGAAGCCAAAGCAATTATTAACCGTATGGGATTTAATAATGATGGGGTGGACAAGCTTGTTGAGAATGTCAAAGCTTCAAAATTCAAAGGTATTCTTGGCATTAATATCGGTAAAAATGCGGATACCCCTGTCGAAGATGCAGTATCAGATTATATAATTTGTTTAGAAAAAGTTTATAACTACGCATCATACATCACTGTGAATATTTCATCTCCAAATACAAAAAACTTACGCAGTTTGCAAAGTGGCGATGCATTAACAGAGTTGTTACAAACATTGAAAGATAGACAACTAGAACTTGCTGAACAATATAATCATTATGTTCCTTTGGTTCTTAAAGTTGCACCAGATTTAACGATTGAAGATATTAATTTTATTTCTACACAATTACTGAAATTTAAAATTGATGGGTTAATTGTAACCAACACTACGCTTGGAAGAGAAGGTGTTGAAAATCTCCCGAATGGAAATGAAGCTGGTGGATTATCAGGTGCACCAGTGTTTGAAAAAAGTACTGAATGTTTACGCCAATTTTCTAAGATCCTAGATGGGCGTATGCCTTTAATCGGTGTTGGTGGAATTGTTTCTGGTGATCAAGCCGTTATTAAACAGCAAGCTGGCGCAAGCTTAATACAAGTCTACAGTGGATTGATTTATACAGGTCCAACACTTGTTAAAGATTGTGTTGATGCGATGACAGTGTGAAATGAACACGCTTGATATCATTATTCTGATCATTTTGCTCATTGGAGGGCTAAACGGTTTGCGTCAAGGATTTATCAAAGCCTTTGCGAACTTGATCGGATGGATATTTGCATTGATCATTGGGGCAAAATACGCAGTCATACTGGCACCTGCCATGAGCAGTTTAAGCCAAGACCCTGTAGTGCAAAAAATTGCAGCATTTGCATTTATTGTGCTCATCATTGTTGTTTGTACATGGGTTATTACCGCGCTTTTAAATGGTCTCTTGAAAAGTTTGAAATTGGGCCCATTAAATCGTTTAGCAGGTGGTGCTTTTGGTTCTTTAAAAGGTCTACTTATTGTTTTGATTGCTATGCAAGGTGTAGGGCCATGGGTTGACAGCTCTCCGCATTGGAAACAATCAAAATTTGTACAAATCTTATTGCCATATGCTCCTTTAGCGACAGAGTTGTCTAAAGATGCTGCAAATCAAGCGATACACGAAATGACATCTGAAGGTGCTTTGTTACATCGCCCTTCTTCAGAAATGGACGAATCGGAGCGTGCTTCCACAGAGCAAGCTGCTGATCATTCGACAAAAAACCCTTTTTATTAAGTGGGGTTGAACCCCATTCCAAGCTTGTCGCGAGGTTATTATGTGTGGAGTTGTTGGGATAGCCGGTAAATCACCAGTGAACCAAATGTTATTTGATGCCTTGACGATGTTACAACATCGCGGACAAGATGCAGCAGGTATAGTAACTTGTCATCAAGGGCGTTTATTCCTCCGCAAAGATAATGGTATGGTGCGTGATGTATTCCATACTCGTCATATGCGAGCTTTACTTGGCAACTATGGTATTGGGCATGTGCGCTACCCTACAGCAGGCTCTTCAAGTAGTGCAGAAGCTCAACCATTTTATGTGAATTCACCATACGGTATTACCCTTGCTCACAATGGTAACTTAACCAATGCAGCAGAAATTCATGATGACCTGTTCAAAACAGATCTACGACATATGAATACTGATTCTGACTCAGAGGTCTTACTTAACGTATTTGCTCATGAATTACAGAAAATTGGTACTTTAAACCCAACACCTGACGATATTTTCCATACAGTTACTCGTGTACATGAGCGTTGTAAAGGTGCTTATGGCGTTGTAGCGATGATTACTGGGCATGGTTTAGTTGGTTTCCGTGATCCAAATGGTATTCGTCCTTTAGTTTATGGTTCTCGTGAAACTGATCAAGGTGTTGAATATATTATCGCCTCTGAGTCAGTTGCAATCACCGCACTTGGCTTTAAAGTAGAACGTGATGTTGCACCTGGTGAAGCTGTCTTCATCAACTCAGATGGTCAATTGTTTACTAAACAATGTGCAGCAAATCCAGAATACCGTCCATGTATTTTTGAATATGTTTATTTTGCACGACCAGATGCAACGATTGATGGGATTTCAGTCTATAAATCTCGTTTAAAAATGGGCGAGAAGCTAGCCTATAAAATCTTGAAAGAATGGGGCGAGCAACACGATATTGATGTTGTTATTCCAATTCCTGATACAAGCCGTACATCTGCTTTAGAACTTGCTAATATTTTAGGTGTGAAGTTCCGTGAAGGTTTTATGAAAAACCGTTATATCGGGCGTACCTTCATTATGCCAGGACAACAGCAACGTAAGAAATCAGTTCGTCAAAAGTTGAACCCTGTTGAACTAGAATTTAAAGATAAGAATGTATTACTTGTTGATGACTCGATTGTTCGTGGTACAACCTGTAATGAAATTATCCAAATGGCTCGTGATTCTGGTGCGAAAAAAGTGTTTTTTGCATCGGCTGCACCTATGGTCAAATATCCAAATGTGTATGGTATTGATATGCCAGCAAAATCTGAATTGATTGCTTCAGATCGTACTGTAGAAGAGATTCGTGAGATTATTGGTGCTGATCGTCTAATTTTCCAAGATTTGGAAGATTTGAAAAATGCAGTTCGCACAAGTAAAGTTCCGCATCTCACAGAGTTTGATTGTTCTGTATTTGATGGTGTATACGTTGCAGGCGGGATCGATAGTGATTATTTGATCAATCTTGAACAAAAACGTAATGATAGTGCGAAGAAAAAAGCTGATGGCTATATCGATGTAAATATTGATGCTGCTTCAGTGGATTTAACTGGTATTCGAGAAGAGTAAAATCACTTTAATATCGAGAAAAGCGGGAATTTCCCGCTTTTTTATTTTATGATACTCAAGGCATAAAGCCTCTTACCCAAACAATGTAATAAGGAAAATTTACATTGAAAGAAATGAGCCATTATTTAATTGAAAATAAGAATATTGCTTGGTCAGTAAGCTTTTGTATTCTTGCAATGTTACTTACATTATTTATTCTCAATTGGATTTTGGGTTTAGTTGTACATTTCTTTGATTATACTCAGCCAATTTGGTGGCATTTTCTAAGCCCTTATTTTATATGTTTATTATTTTTAGTATTGGTTTGGTCAGTTGGTGCTGAGCTGTATGTCCTGCGTGAGGGTGGACACTCTCTAGCAAAGCAATTAAAAGCACGTCGATTGGTTTTTGATGAAAGTACTCCTGAAGAAAATACTGCTCTGAGAGTCGTTGAACAAGTTGCGAAAAGTTTTTCGATAGATACACCTGCTGTGTATGTACTGCCAGATGAGATTGGCGTAAATGCGCTAACAGCTGGTTTTAAGTCGCAAGATATCGCAATTATTTTGACATGGGGTGCATTGCAGAACTTGGATGAGCTTGAGCTATATGGATTGCTGAGTTATGAGTTTAATCAAATTCTATCAGGCGAAGCTGTTGAAAACACGAAGTTAAAAATCTTATACAGTGGTCTAACAACATTTAGTCAGTGGGGCAGTAAATTAGCTCAAGCGGGATACAGCCCGTATGCCACATCATATAGAAATAAATTTGAAACTATTTTTGTCGCGATTGGTGGTGTGATTTGGTTAATTGGAAGTTTGGGTATTTTAATTACCCGTCTAATCAAATATTTAACTCTAAGTGGACGTACATTTAGAAATGATCTGAAGACCATGAAACTAATGAACAATAATGCCAACGTTCAAACATTGTTGCGTATTTATGTTCATCACTCAGGCTCACAAATTCATAGTGCATATTCAGAATCAATTTCTCATATGTGTTTTGCAAACTCATTAAGTCCACAAAGCTGGATGAATATTCATCCAAGTATTAAAGATCGAATCTTTGAATTAAATCCAACATTATTGCAAGACCTACAATTAGAAAACCTGAGAAAATTGTGTAATCGCCCTTTATTTAGTCTGTTTCGTTCTTTAGAAGAGGAGCTGACAGATATGACAGTTCCTTGGAGTTCACCTCAGCCTTTGCCTTTACTTAGATTGTCACCCATTAGTTTTGCCTTAAATGATGCAATCAAACCACTCAATCCAGAGCTTCGAAAAAATAAAAAACGTCCTGAGCTGATTCAGCGTGCAATGCAAACAGCAACGGGTTCTAGAGAAGTGATGGTTGCGATTTTAATGATTCGTCAATATCGTGAATTTATTCCACAAGAAGCGGCTGTGAGTCATGCAATCGTAGATGCATTACTCAATTTAGATGGTCGTATCCATGTTCAGATTTTTCACGATGCTTGTAAAAACATTGGGCACATGCCGACAAGTATTGCACGTCAGTTTCTCACCAAGCTTGCTTGTATTATTCAAGAAGATGGAGAGGTTGGTTTATTAGATGCGTTGCTTTTAGAGAAAGTGAAGCATGAATTGAATTTGATGCCAGCCCTTCTGCCTACAGCATTTGAAGATGTAAAATCACAAATTGTTCATTTAATTGATGCGCTGTTGCATGTCCAGCAAATTAATAGTCCAAACCAATTAGAAGTTCGTGAACGAATTTTACAGCAAATTTTGACAGTTGAAGAAATGCAAATTTATGCGGATATTTCTGACGAACCTTTAGACCTAGCGGAAATTCTAAATGATGTTTCAGGTTTGCTATTACGAGATCGGCTCAATATTTTGGCAATTGCAGAAAGATGCTTATGGAGTGATCGTATCATCACTCAAGATGAATTAGATGTTTTGGAACTTTTATATTGGCGCTTGGGTTTTGATACTCAGGATGTAGTTGAACAGATGCTGAAGAAAAATAGTTTGATGATTATTTGATGCTGCTATCAAAAATTGACTATTTATTTGATCAAAGGTTACGTGACAAACACATAATTTGGTCTGATTTCAGAGTAAGCTTGCCATTTATTTTTATTTTGTATTGTGTGTTTTGAGTAAGTTATGGAACATATTGAAATTTTAAAAGCTTTGTTTCTAGGTTTTATTGAGGGTCTCACCGAATTTCTACCGATTTCAAGTACTGGACATTTAATCCTGTTCGGTCATTTAATTGATTTCCATTCAGATGATGGTCGAGTATTTGAAGTCGTTATTCAGCTAGGTGCAATTTTGGCAGTATGTTGGTTATATCGCCAAAAAATCTTTAATTTACTCAAAGGTTTTTTTAGTGGGGACGCAGAGGCTCGACACTTTGCATTTAGTGTTTTGATTGCATTTTTCCCTGCTGTGATTATTGGGGTTTTCGCTGTTGATTTCATTAAGAGTGTGCTTTTTAGTCCTTTAGTGGTCGCGATTGCTCTAATCGTTGGTGGTCTTATCATTTTCTGGGTTGAAGCCAAGAATTTTGATCATAAAACAACTGAAGCGACAAAAATCACCTATAAACAGGCGTTATTAGTGGGTTGTGCGCAATGTGTGGCGATGATTCCTGGAACATCTCGTTCAGGTGCAACCATTGTTGGTGGTATGTTTGCAGGCTTATCGCGTAAAGCAGCAACAGAGTTTTCTTTCTTCTTGGCGATGCCAACGATGTTAGGTGCTGCGACATTTGATTTAATTCGTAATGCTGATGTTCTCACACAAGACAATATGCTGAATATTGGTGTTGGTTTTGTTGCTGCGTTTATTTCTGCATTGTTGGTGGTTAGTGCTTTAGTTAAATTTGTTGAACGTCATACTTTGCGTGTATTTGCTTGGTACCGCATTGTTTTGGGTGTAATTTTACTTTTCGTATTCTTATAAATATAAATCAGCCTCTTTTTTGATTAGAAAAGGGGCTTTTTTTACTAATTTTTGGATCGTATTTTCTATATTCACCAGTAATGTATCGGTTAAAACATACTATGACAATAGCAAAACTGAATGCCCGTGATTTGATTGTTGATCTCTTGTTGGGGTTACAAGGACGAGAAATTTCAATCAAGCAGATCATTATTGCAGCTCGACTTTTTGAGATTAGTGAAAATAGCATCAGGGTTGCTGTAACTCGATTATCGAGTGAAGGAATCATTGAGGCGATTGAGCGCGGTGTCTATCAGTTTACCAATCAGTCACGTGAGTGGGCTGATGTGATGTTAAATCGAAAAAATGGTCTTAAACAAACCAAACCATGGAATCAGCAATTTATCGGTGTATTTACAGGGGCTTTGGGAAGAGTCGATCGAACGGCTTTGCATAGAAGAGAACGCGCTTTGAAACATTTGGGATTCAAAGAGTTAGAGCAAGGCATTTATATTCGCCCAGACAATTTAGCAATTTCTTTTGAGCAGCTTGTTACTGAACTACATGCTACGGGTCTGGAGCAAACTGCAAAAGTGTGTGCGATCCAGTTTTTCGATGCTCAAACTATAAAGATAATAACTGAACTTTGGTCTACCAAGACATTAAATCAAAATTATCAAAAAAACGCTCAAATGATTGAACAATGGTTAGAAACAGCGAATGAGTTGGATTTAGATATCGCAACGAAAGAATCTTTATTACTTGGTCGGCAAACAATTTCACAATTAATGAATGATCCATTGTTACCAGAAGATTTTGTTGACGTAAAATTACGCGATCAATTTGCTCAAAGTGTTCAGAGGCTGGATCAAATAGGTTTAGAACTATGGCGAAGATTTTATGAACAGCAAGATGAATAGTTAGTTTAAAATATTACAAAAAATACAATTATATTTTATTGACAGAAATATTACATGTTTTAAAATAAAAATATAAGTTGTGTAGTTTTAAAATTAAAAAAATATGGGATAAGGATATGAATACGCGTGTTGCTATCAGTGATCTATTCACAAGAGATGAAATCAGTGAGCTAACTAGTAAATCAGATTTACATGGGGGCTGGGCTGTTTTTTCAACTTGGGCTGTGATTGGCGGTACGTTTGCTGCCGTTGCTAGCTTTTGGGACTATGTGCCAGCTTGGGGAAAATTATTATTGTGTATTGCAGCTCTAATCATTCTTGCTGGTAGGCAATTAGCGCTGGCTATTCTTATGCATGATGCTTCGCATCAAAGTTTATTTAAAACTAAGTGGTTAAATTACACATTGACTGATTGGTTATGCGCTCGTCCGATTTGGAATGATTTAAATAAATATCGAGCTCATCATATCCGTCATCACAGTAAAACCTCTACTGTTGATGATCCTGATCTAACATTGGTTTCGGGCTTTCCAACTTCCAAAAAATCATTAATACGCAAATTTATTCGAGATTTATCTGGTTTAACGGGAATTAAATTTGCGATTGGGCGAGTGTTGATGGATATTGAGAAGATGGAATGGACAGTTTCAAATGATCGCCGTTGGATTCCTCAAGATGGACGACATTGGAGCGATTATGCAAAAACATTTATAAAAAATAGTGGTGGAGCGATAGCCACTAACGCAGCTATTTTCGGAGCATTGTGGGCTTCAGGTCATCCTAAATTGTATGCATTGTGGGTCTTGGCATATCTCACGCCATTTCCTTTGTTTCTCCGTGTCCGTTCGATGGCTGAACATGCAGGAATGCCAACGAGCAATAGTGCTTTAACAAATACACGTACAACTAAAGCAGGATATTTAGCACGTGCATTAGTTGCGCCAATACATGTGAATTATCATAAAGAACATCATCTTATGGCTGCTGTTCCGTATTTCAAATTACCGAAAATGCATCAGATGTTACGTGAGCGCGGACATGTAGAAGAACCGCCAACGTATTGGCAAGTTTTACATGAACTATCTAACCAAGCTGATTAATTCAAGAATAGAAGAATAGATATGATATTAGCAAAAGAACAGATCATTAGTTTTTTAGCCCAAGAGTTTCCACAAGCACTGGAAAAAACATCAATTGTTGAGATTACCCCAAAAGGTGCAGAGCTATTATATCGTGTCGATCAAAGTGACTTACGTCCCGGACAAACTGTGTCTGGGCCAACATTAATGCTTGTAGCTGATTTTGCATTGTATGTTGCGATTTTAGGTGACTTGGGATTGGTGGCCATGGCAGTCACAACCAATATGACGATTAACTTTTTCCGCAAACCAAACGGAATGCAAAATATCCAAGCTGTTTGTAAATTGATTAAAGTCGGTAAAACCTTGGTGACTGGCGAGGTGTGGTTGTATTCTGTTGGAGACGATGAGCCTGTTGCTCATGTTATTGGTACATATGCAATTCCAAAGCAATAAAAAATTTTAGAAATAACAACGAATAGAGCAGCAAAATATAACAACAATTCAGTATGAGAATTGGTAAGAACATGCTAAAACTAAGTTTGTTCAAATTTATTTGTTCTTACCATTTTTACTTATATGCCCATAGAACTCGACTTAATACCTCTATCTCAGATTTCGCTTGATCACCAGCAACTTTTAGCGATTAAGCGAAATGATCTATTGCCTTTGATGGATGATCCGCATCGTTTGAATGCCTATGCCGATCATTTAGTTCAAGCTCAAAGTGTTTTACTGAATGGTATTGACCCAAAATTAAATCAACAGTTAAGTGCGGTTATCTCACAGATTATTCAACAGCTGTCACTCTCAAAAAAGTATCTACGTGGTCGTCGATTCAATGCATTGCAAAAATGGCTCGGCATTGATGTGGAGTATGATGCAGGTCAGGTCAAATATTTAAAAGACCTTGATCGCTTAATTGATGAAGCAAATCATTTAAGTCAAAAACTGCAAATAGAAATACAGAAGTCACAATCACGAATACAGCAGGTATTGGGCTTACGCGAACAAATGGCAGCCTATATTGGCGCAGCTCAAGAGTTTTTGAATGAATATCCTGAGTTTAGTCGCCAAAAAACTTTAGATCATTTTCTTGAGCGATTGTCTAAGAAAGTGAATACTTTGCAAACTTTACAAACGAGTAATGATATTGCGATCAAACAAATGCAGTTATCTCAGCATTTATCTTTTAGTTTATTAGATCGATTTAAAGAAGCTCAACAAGTTTTGATTCCAGCATGGCAATATCATTTACAGCAAAGTCGTCACTCAAATTCAAGTATCACTCTTGAAAAATTGGATAAAAGTCGAGAAGATTTGATTCAAAATCTTAAAAAATCATTAGAGAAATAAGAGGGGAAAAGTATGTCTGGTTCAGAATTGACTCAAGCGTCAACTCAAGTCGAATTAAAACAAGAGGAACGCTTTGAACAATTGAATTTAAAAGAGCTAGGATTGCAACCGCATGATTTTGCGGAGGTGATGGATGCACATAAGGAACTCGCTGAGATAAGCACAACTGTTGTAGCTGAATATGGGAAAAATATTGCCAATAAAACATCGACTTATACAGATGAGTTACTTGATCTCGTTCAAAATAAAGATTTAGATGCAACAGGGCAAAAATTAAATCAGGTCGTTCAGGTTGCTCAGCAATTAAATACTTCGAGTATTTTGAATAAGTCTAAAAGTTCAGGATTTTTTGGTGGTTTACTTAGTAAATTTAAAAGCGCAAAGCAAAGTTTTGATCAGCATTTTAATACGACCAAAGAACAGATTGATGCTTTAGTCAAAGAAATTGAGAGTTCACAATCTGGTTTGAAATCACGTGTTGGAACTCTAGACAAAATGTTTGATGCTGTGCAGGAAGAGTATAAACAGTTGGGTGTTTATATCGCAGCAGGACAACTGAAGCAACAAGATATTCAACAGCAAATTGCGACATTCGCTAATCAAGAGCAAGATCAGCAGACCACGCAACAAATTTATGATCTCAATCATTTAGCGAATAATCTTGAAAAAAGGGTGAGTGATTTACAGGTACTGCAACAATCTGCAATGCAAACCCTACCCATGATTCGTATTATTCAATCTAATAATTTGATGTTGGTTGATAAATTCTATGCAATAAAAAATATTACATTGCCAGCTTGGAAGAATCAGATTAGCTTAGCGATTTCATTGCAAGAACAGAAAAATAGTGTGCAATTAGCGAAAGCGATTGATGACACGACCAATGATTTACTTCGTCGAAATGCGGAATTATTGCATCAAAACTCAGTTGATACTGCAAAAGCGAATCAACGTTCAGTGATTGATGTTGAAACACTTGAACATGTTCAAAACACCCTCATTAAAACAGTAAATGATGTCATCCAAATCCAGAAAGAGGGAATGCAAAAAAGAGCTGAAGCAACAACGCGTTTGCGTGCATTGCAAGAAAGTCTTAATCATCTCGTTCTGGAAAATAGTGGGCAAACGCCTAAATCTTAAAATTTATTATGAAAGGAAAGATCATTGTCACCCATAAATGATTTAAGTGTGGAACCTATTGATCAGCGTTTGCAGGTGTTGAAAAAACGACAACGCAATATAGTCATTGGGCTTGCTGCAAGTATAGTCTTGATGGTTTTAACTATTGCGGCATTCTTTCTACAAAAAGAATTTATTTATCGGTTTTTTGATCTTTCATTGCATGTTCAGAGTTTAGATTTACCATATCAAGTACAAGATTTGGTACCTTTTAAACAACCTGTGGATTATTTTTTCAATCTTCTTTCTTGGTTTGGTTGGCTGTTTCTGAAAGTCCTTGTTTCCTTTGTTGGTGCATTTCTAATTGTGCGTTGGGTGAAGAAATTTAAGTTCTTCCAACAGCGATTTCAAGCTTGGACGCAGCGATTTTTGGCATGGATCATTTCGTTTATATTGCTATGGTCAGGATTAAGCTATATTCAATATGATTGGAAGAACGAAACAGATGAAGCTTATCGGCGTTGGATGAGTTATCAAACAAATATTGTCGAAAGCCAAATTGCTCAAGATTTACAAGATATAAATATTTCTCAAACAGAAAAAGCTTATGTCTTAGCTCAGGTTGCTTTGTTACATGATCCGATTGATCGCAAAACTGCGAATATTTATGTCAATCAATTGATCGAAGCTGAGAAAAAGGTTCCCACTGAATTTAGTAAATATGATTTTAAGCCTGAACAATTGTGGGTGATGCAACAACAGCTGTATGGAAAAAGTATTACTTTGATTACTCAACCGCTAGATATCCAAGCGCAGCAAGCAGAAAAAATTTCAAAGTACGTGAATTTCTTTTTGTTGGTCTTTCTAATTATCAATCTCGCAATGAGTGTGGTTTTGTACATGCTAGCTAAGCATTTTAAAAACCGTCGATATCGAATTACGCAGAAACTTGATCTATAAGTTTGTTATGTTCGGTTTGTTCGATTGATATTATGAAAACAACCTGTTTTACCTATTTAAA
>NZ_JADKPY010000066.1:0-43600 GCF_015351505.1 Acinetobacter sp. SK-43 | reverse complement strand
CGATGTAGAACACACAGTAGAACTTGCGGGAATCTTTGTACAAATTGGTTTATTGCCAAATACGGATTTCCTAAAGAACAGTGCAGTTGAACTCAGCAATCGTGGTGAGATTGTGATCAACGATCGTAATGAAACCAATGTACAGGGTGTATTTGCTGCAGGTGACTGTACGACAGTACCATACAAGCAAATCATCATCGCAACAGGCGAAGGTGCGAAAGCAGCATTATCTGCCTTTGATTACATGATTCGTTCTACGAATTAATTAGAACTAGTAATAAAAAAGCCCAAAATTAACTTTGGGCTTTTTTGTTTAGTTTTGCGGTTTATATAAACCGTGTTCAACCAGATGTTGTCGTAAAATTCGTCTTAATTCGAGGACTGCTTCGGGAGTTTCTTGAATTGAATGACCACCTTGAATATTTTTTTCAGAAACAGCTCCATCTAGGTGAGCACTTTTATACGGAACTATTCCATCTGTCATGATGTTAGGATCTTGGCTCTTTGTGATATTTCCCATGATGGAATGAAACAGTAGACCTTTTTGTGGAGGAATATCAGCCGTTAACTCCATAAATTTGGATTTTTTACTTAGATCACTTGGACCATTCTGAATAACATCATTAGTAAGTGTTTTTACAAAATCTTTAAGCTCAACATCATTACTTGTTAAAGTATCTGCCAGTGTTGTGAGAAATGTGGTCGGTAGTTTAATGATTTTCCGTGCTGCGAGAGTAAACCAACGATCAGCGTAATCTGTACCTTTATGCGGTGCTGCAAGAAAAATCGCACGATCAAAATTAGATATAGGTTGCATTTTTAGTCGCTCACCAATTACGGGATGCTTGCGTAAACGAGTTTGCTGACGACTACTCATCATTACTAATGCTTCTTTTGATATATCAGCATTGCTCACTAAAAGACGACTGATAATACCACCCATACTATGTCCAATAAGAACAGCATCTTTGGCTGCAGCATCTTGCATATTCACCGAGCCAAATGCTTGTTTAAGTAGAGCATATATTTGAAAACGACTTTCTAAGATTGGCATATTGGTTGAATAAAAAACTTGCCAGACTTGATAATGTTCACGAAGTACAGGATCACCCATAATATCGTTTGTTACCGCAATCCATGCTTCAGGACTACTAGCTAAACCATGAACCAATACGATGACTTTTTTATTAGGATTGTAAGGTTCCAGCATATATAAATGTGGCATGGTTAGGTGTTGATCACGATCAATTAAAGTTAAGTAAGCTGCTGCGCCTAAATTATTTTCAGACAACCATAAACCATATGGAGCAGAGAAATTTGCAGCCAATGAATAAGGTTTTCCAGCGATATTAACTTTTTCAACGCTATATGGATCGTAAACTTTAATCTCAAATTCTGGGCTATTTAACACTTCATCTGCTGTTGCAGCGGCGCGTTTAGGTTGAGCGATAATAGTCGCAGCTAAATAACGAGCTTTGTGAATATTCGGATTTGTACCTTTAGGGTAGTTGTAGTTGAGAGGATCTAAAATATATTTATTTTCAAACTTATTAGCTGTGTCAGCAGGGAATACTGCTACAAAATCAGAACCAAAACCATCGCGTCGGTTAATTGCTCTTAATCCAGAGAAGTTCATGTTATAGCTAGAGACAAATTTTTCTAGCTTCATATTCTGTAAACGTTGATAAGCTTGGATATCAATCGTATACGTACTTTTCCCAATTTTAATAGTCGGTGCGAGGTCTTTGGATGGATTTCTTAGACTATGAATATTGACCAGTTGAGTTAATGCTTGGTTGTAAAAGTCACGAATTTGTACTTGGCGGTTATCAAAAAGTCGTTCTTGTGGTGCGCGACTGGTTTTAAATAGATAAGCATAGCTATAGCGAATACTTTTATCTAAAGCTTCTAATTGTTGATCTAAGCACTGCTCATAATTTTTCTGAATATTCTTTTGTTCTTCCTCGGATTTGTGTTTGCTTAGTTTACTTATTTTGCATTCTGATGAGTCCGCTAGGGCTTTGGATTTCGCTAGAAATAATTCACTGCTAGTCGATAAGAGCTGTTCATCTAAGATTTGAGGAATCTTATGTAAATCTGCAATGCACTCATCTGCAGATTGCATGCAATACTTTGCTTCTTTACCTGACATCGATAAAACATTGAGACTTGCTTCGCTGAGTCTTTTTTGAGTCAGGATACTATTTCTCTCATTAGCAATTGTGACATCAATGGCTTGCTGTTTTAAGCTTACAACTTGGCAACCACTCATGACGACTGTACTGAGTAGCGTTATTGCAAATAGGCGATGTGAAGAATTAAATGCACGCATTAGGGTTTCAGTAAATTGAGAGCAGGATTACCGCTATAATACGAAAAAAGGATGCATTTTCAATCAACATAAAAAAATAGACCGTATAAAACGGCCTATTTTTACAAAAAAGAGAGTAATTTAGTTAAGAACTTGCCACATGTTCCAACGTTTTCCTGATTCAACTTCTTGAATCAAACGGTCAACTACTTCTGCTTCGTCAGGATAATTAATTTTGTAATTTTTGAGCGTTTGAAGCGCATTTTTCTTCTGTTCAAGCCATAAGAAATTGTTTGCAGCAGAAAGATATGCCTCTTGCACTCCACCTTTAATCGCTTTATCTAGGTATGGAATCGCTTCACGTTGTCCACCACCTTCTGATAATCCAAAACCGAACCAAAAATTGGTTTCAGGATCGTTAGGGTTAATGGCTAAAATTCGTTGAGCATAAGTTAAAGACTTAGATGTGTAAGCTGTACCCAAGTCAAGGTTGCGAGCCATTACACTGGCTTTAAATGCACGGGTCAAAATATCCATCGATGCATTTGGTTTCTCAGCGAGAGCATCTAGTTTGTGTGTGATTTCTTTTAACTTTACTTCATATCCTTTGCGTTCTTGGCGTTCAGTAAATCGAGGAGGGTAATGACGTGCTTTTCCTTCAACTAGTTGTAAGAAGTCATCAATTTCCGTTACATCAATTTCATTTTCGCCTGCAAGAACCGCATATTTCATCCGTCTTTCAGAACTATCAATTGTTGGGACAATCAATTTATTAATATCTAAAGTTGCAGATTTTGTTGGGTCATTTTGCAAAGAAACAACCATCTTTGTCACTGGTTGTGTAGAGGCATCTTTGATGGCAACTTCAAAGCTTGGTGGTGCATCATATCTGATTGGATTTAAAGCATAGAATGGTGGTGTCGGATCTGGTTCTTTGAACACAAATGGTTCAACAATCTTCTCTTTTTTGGTCGGCGCAATACCACATGCGGTTAAAAATGTGGTTGAAATTACAAGTAATGCCAAAGGCTTAAAATTCATGCTTTACATCCATTAATTTTAGTAAAATGAGAAGTAGTTTGTTGGTTTTACCAGTCTAGGAAAAGCAAAACCAACTTGCAATGAAAAGCTTGTTACATTTTTTATAAATTGTATTATGTTGTTGATATTTTGCTTTGTGCTTCACACTCTCTTCTAACTTCCTCAATAATCTTAAGTTCTTCTTTACTCAATGGTTGATTTTTACCACCTTGAGGTTTAAATGTTGGGTCAAGCTCAGATAGACGCTGACATAGAATATTCATACGCTTTTCATTTTTCTGCATACGATCTAATAACACGCGTATGCCTTCTAAAATAGGATCTGATTGATCTTGAGTTGTTGCATAAGGTTGGAAACCGATGCTTTCTGCATAGTCGCGACGGTTTGCTTCATCTTGCTCAACTTGATTTTTATCTTTAAATATATAACGTGCTGGGTTACCTACAGCGGTAACTCCTTCCGGAACTTCTTTGGTCACAACAGCATTTGAACCAACTTTCGCCCCTTTATGTACAGTAAATGGTCCTAATATCTTTGCTCCAGCGCCAACAACAACACCATCTTCTAGAGTTGGGTGACGTTTACCTTTATTCCAAGTAGTACCACCAAGCGTAACACCATGGTATAGGGTGACATCATCACCAATTTCAGCTGTTTCTCCAATCACAACGCCCATGCCGTGATCAATAAAAAAACGTTTTCCAATTTTTGCACCTGGATGGATTTCTATCCCAGTTGCAAATCTACTAAATGACGAGAGCAGGCGAGCTGTACCTTTGTGATCTTTTTTCCAGAGTTCATGTGCTACACGATGCATAATTAATGCATGAATACCAGGATAAGTGGTTAAAACCTCAAGTGTATTTCGAGCCGCAGGGTCACGTGCAAATACAGCTTCAATGTCTTCTTTTAGCTGTTTAATCATGAGAGTGATCCTCCGTCTGTGTTTTTTTCCATGAACCATTGGCTAAAGCTTGTACTCGACTGAAAATACCGCGCAATAAATGATATTCCATACGATCTAATTGTATTCTTCCAAATAAACGACGCAAACGCAAAGGCAATAAACGTGGATTATTTGGATCTAAGAATTCAATTTCAGTTAGCATTTTTTCTAAATGAGGATAGAACTCTTCCATTTGTTTCTGTGTCACCAATGGCTCATCCCATTGCATACTTTGATTTTGCTTTAGCTGCATATGTTCTTGCGGGTCAGTCTGATCAGTGTTTTGCTGATTGAGCTCAAGTGCTGCCATCCTTAATTCATAGCATACCACTTGAATTGCTTGAGCTACATTTAAAACGCCATAACTTGGATTGACTGGAATAGTTAAATGATAGTTTGCTAATGCTAGCTCTTCATTAGTTAGACCACGATCTTCACGACCAAAGACGATTGCAATATTTTGATCTAAATTGGCTGCTTTTAAACTTTCTTGAGCTGCAGGGCGAACATCAAGCAGAGGCCAAGGAATAGTACGGCTGCGAGCACTGGTTCCAAACACCAGATGGCAGTCTTCAATTGCTTGTTCCAAAGTATCAACGATTTGTATTTTTTCGATTAAATCTTGGGCGCCAGCGGCTAAAGCATCAATATCAGGATGAGGATAGGTTTTAGGTGCTACCAATATTAATTTAGACAATCCCATCGTTTTCATGGCACGAAGTGCACTACCTATATTGGCAGGGAGAGTCGTATTTACCATAACAATACGAACATGATCCAATTGTTTGGACACGTCATTTTGGTCAAACAGGTTCATAAATGATCCAATTTTTAAGAATATTGAGAAACTTCGGCTTGATACAGATCTAAAGCATCATCTATAGACATATTTGCAGGTGGAGGAGGAACCACACTTACTTTGGGTGTTTCAATGACTTTTGCTGCTTTGGATTTTACTTGATATTCAATATATATCGCATCTTTGCCAAAGTAGTCACGTAATTTACCGAGCAGTTCATCTAAAGGAGCAACTTTCCACTGAGCACCTAAATGTAACTCAGCTGTCGCAAAACTTTGATCGATAAAAAGCTGTATACCGATATGCTGACACATATCTACATTGCAATATGGTAAGAGAATGTTTTGCATATCTTTTGCTAAAGATTTAGTCATGAGATCGTGTGGCATACGTATTTGAATGGATTGAGCACGTTTTTGACGAATTTCATTCAAACTAAATGCTTTACTTAAACGTGCCATTGGGCGGTCAAAGCCTTCACGCTCATAAATCTCGCCTTCGATCACGACGACTTGTTCTAAGCGCACAATATCTTTATATCTTTGAAAACGTTCATGATTGCAACTAACTTCAATCCGTGCAGTACCATCGTCTAAAGTGATCATGATTCGGTTTGGAAAGTTTGCTACATCGAGTACCAAACCAGCAAATACGGTGGTTACACCACGACGTGTCGGGGTAACTTCATTCAGTTTTGCAGGAATGAATGATTTTAATTCTGAACGATACACATCGATTGGATGTCCTGTTAAGTAAAGTCCAAGTGTATCTTTTTCACCTTTTAAACGAACTTCATCTGACCATGGTTTAACAGGTTTAGCTGGTTTACGCTGAACTTCTTCAACTTCACCAAATAAATCCATAATTCCTGTTTCACGATTGCTTCGTGCTTGTTCCGCAGCTTGAACGGCTTCAGGAAGCTGAGCCATAAGACTGGAACGTTCTATTCCTAAACAGTCGAGTGCACCTGCACGAATAAGCGCTTCGAGTGTACGTTTGTTAATTTTTTTCAGATCAATACGATGGCAAAAATCAAACAAATCTTTATATGGTCCATCTTTAATACGTGAATCGATCACAGACTGCATTGCCTGCTCACCAACACCTTTGATTGCACCTAAACCATAGACGATTGTACGCTCATCAATGGCATGGAAATGATACAAGGACATATTTACAGAAGGGGGAAGAACTTCGAGTTTGTTATTACGACAGTCATCAATTAAGAATACGACACTATCCGTATTCTGCATTTCCGATGACATTACAGCTGCCATAAATTCAGCTGGATAATGTGCTTTCAACCATGCAGTATGGTAAGCAACTAAAGCATAAGCGGCCGCATGTGATTTGTTAAAACCGTAACCCGCGAATTTTTCCATGTAATCGAAGATATGATTCGCTGTTGCTTCATTAATGTCTTTTTCTGCCGCACCTTTAATAAAGATTTGGCGTTGTTTTACCATTTCTTCAGGTTTTTTCTTACCCATTGCACGGCGCAATAAGTCGGCTCCGCCAAGCGTATAGCCAGCGCAGAACTGTGCTGCCTGCATTACTTGTTCTTGATAAACCATAATCCCATAGGTAGGTTCTAAGACACTTTCAAGCAAAGGATGCAAATATTCAAATTCTCCACCGTGCATACGATGGATAAAGTCTGGAATGAGGTCCATCGGACCAGGACGATACAAGGAAACGAAAGCAATAATCTCTTCGAATTTGCTTGGTCTAGCTTCCTTTAACATCTTTTTCATGCCGACGGATTCAAACTGGAAAACCGCAGTCGTATTTGCCTCAGCAAATACGAGATAAGCATCTTTATCATCTAATGGTACATTAGCGATATTTAGTGGGACATCTGATTGAATTCTTTTATTAATATTTTGAACAGCATCTTCAATTACTGTTAAATTTCGCAGTCCTAAGAAGTCGAATTTAACTAAACCTGCTGCTTCAACATCATCTTTATCATATTGAGCTACACGGTTTGTGCCATCAGGATCACAGATAACGGCCGAGTAATCTGTAATTTTTCCAGGTGCGATGACAACACCACCCGCATGTTTACCTGTGTTACGTGTAATGCCTTCTAATTTTAGCGCCATTTCCCAAATTTCAGCAGCATCATCATGATCAGGGTTTGCAGGGTTGGTGACGATATCTTTCAGTTGTGGTTCAAGCTCTATGGCCTGTTTTAAGTCTACACCCAATGGTTTTGTTGGAACCATTTTGGAGATACGGTCAGCTAAACCATAAGATTTACCTAAGACACGTGCTACGTCACGAATTGCACCTTTTGCAGCCATTGTTCCAAAGGTTGCAATCTGTGAAACTGCTTCACGTCCGTAATTTTGTGCAACATATTCAATAACACGGTCACGACCTGCAATACAAAAATCGACATCAAAGTCAGGCATGGAGACACGTTCAGGATTTAGAAAGCGTTCAAATAACAGGTCGTATCGTAAAGGATCAAGGTCAGTAATTTTTAAACTATATGCAACTAATGAACCTGCACCCGAACCACGCCCTGGTCCCACAGGTACACCATTGTTTTTTGCCCATTGGATAAAGTCCATGACGATAAGGAAGTAACCTGGGAATCCCATCTTGAGGATAATATCGACTTCATATTTGATTCGTTCATCATATGGCTTTCGAATATCAGGCCAATCTTCATCGCGTTCATCAATTGGATATAGATGATTTAAACGTTCTTCTAAACCTTCTCGTGATAAATGTTCGAAATAGGTATCAATGGTATAACCATCAGGAATAGGGAAATCAGGCAAGAAATAGGTACCAAGCTGCAAGGCAACGTTGCAACGTTTTGCAATTTGGTAAGTATTTTCAATCGCACTAGGAATGTCAGAGAATAACTCAGACATTTGTTCTGCTGTTTTAAAGTATTGTTCAGGACTATAAGGTTTAGGACGCTTATCATCACCTAATACGTATCCATCTGCGATACAAACACGCGCTTCATGAGCATAAAAATCGTCTTGCTCGATAAAGTGGATATCGTTATGAGCCACTACACCGATTTGGTACTTAGCAGCAAGTTTTACCGCCTCAACAATAAAATCTTCTTCCCCAACACGATCTGTGCGCGTCAAACTAAGATAGACACGATTTCCAAATTTACTAATCCATTCTTCAAGAAGAGGTTCTGCTTTCTGAGGGTTGGAAGAGCAGAGCATTTTGCCTACATCACTGTGTTGCCCCAATAGAATGATTAAATCTTCTGCTTGTTCTAATACCCATTCTTTTTGAACACAAGGAACACTAAGTTGCTGACCTTCGATGAATCCTCTAGATACTATTTCCGTTAAATTTCGCCAACCTGTATTGCTCATCGCAAGTAAAGTTGCACGATGTTCAGCATCATTCAATCGAATAACACTGCCCATAATAGGCTTAATCCCTTTACCTAAGCATGCACCATAGAATTTAACAGCAGCATGTAGGTTCGAAAGATCAGTAATTGCTAAAGCTGGCATTTCTTCAGCAACAGCAGCTTTGACCAAATCAGGTATGCGAACTATCGATTCTGTAATCGAAAACTCTGTGTGAATACCAAGATGAACAAACTGCATAAATCTATCCTAAACGCGATTGAAGAATATTCTAACACGCTCTGTTTAGGACAGTTGTCTAATATTTTTGCAATAGAATGCTGTTCGGAATGATCTAACCAAGAATAAATAAAAAAACGATGCTAATCAGATCAATTGATTAACATCGATTTGGATTTCAGCTTAGCAATTAGTATTGCCAAAAGATTCGCTGAATTTCTTTTGCATCATTAGTTTTAGTCAGTGCTAAAGCAGTCAAAATACGAGCTTTTTGTGGGTTTAAATCATGTCCAGCCACCCAACCGTATTGATCATCAGGTTGCTCTGCATTTCGTAATACAAAACCTTGACCTACGCGAGATGAACGGACAATTTGAATGCCTTGTTCATCATGTAGTTGTTTCAATGTCGGAACAAGATATTTTGCTACTGAACCATTTCCTGTTCCTGCATGAATAATCGCTTTCGTTCCAGCTTTTGCATAAGCAAGATAAGCTTCTGGTGTCATTGAACCTGAACCATATGCGATTTGAACCGATGGAAGTTGATCACCTTTGATGTTTTCAATATTAAATTCAGAGTTGTTAGTATGACGTTTGATACTATTTCTGAACCAATAAGGTTTGCCCTCAACGATTGTACCTAATGCGCCCCATTGGCTTATAAATGCATTGGTATGAATGTTAATCCCTTTGGTTGCATCACGCGCAGCAAAAATTGAATCATTCATCACGATGAAAACACCTTTATTTTTTGCTTCGCCAGATGCAGCGATTGCAACGGCACTATAAAGGTTGTGTGGGCCATCTGCTGAAAGAGCAGTTGATGGACGCATAGAACCAACAAGAACGATAGGTTTTTCAGTGTGAATAACTAGATTTAGAAAGAATGCCGTTTCTTCTAGCGTATCGGAACCGTGAGTAATTACAACGCCATTTACAGATGGTTTTTTAACTAAATCATTGACTTGGCGAGCAAGGGAGAGTAACTCTTTGTCAGTGATATTTTCAGAAGCGATTTGAAGGGCTTGAATACCACTTACATTTGCCAGATCTTTGATTTGAGGAACAGCATTAATTAAACCATCGACTGGAACTTTGGCTGCGGTATATGTCGCACTGTTCGTTGAACTTGCACCCGCACCAGCAATTGTTCCACCTGTTGCTACAACTACAACATTGTTTTTCGCATGTAACGCAACTGATGAAGCAATCAGTGTTAAAGCTAATCCAAATGATTTAACCGTTTTAGTAATCATTAATCACAATCCTGTATTTTAATTTTCCATAGATGTGCTATGTCTATACACGACATGACACTGGAATATTATTCAAATTTTTATAGATCAAAATCATTGGCATTATATTTTTTTCGAGTACATCTAATTTATGTCGAAGCAATGAGAGGTTGGGTTTTAAATTTATAATATTTAATTGCTATTTTAAGGTGTGAAAATCATGAATTTCATAAGGTATTTATGACCAAATGGTCAATTTTTTATTTTTCATATGAGGACTTTATGCTTTGGTCGTATTGTAAGAACCATAATTTTCAATACATGTGCTATGGCAAAAAGCAAACATTGATATTTTTTAACACATTTATCCATTTCCCATTATTTTATTTTTCATGTGATATTTGGTGATGAACAACTAGTTCTGAATAATTCACCTCAAAGTGCTACGGTTATTATAGTGAGCTTTTAAAAGATGGGTTTATTTCATCTAATTGGTAAATTTAAATTTAAGTTTACTTGGATGTTTTTGACGTTAAAATAGATACCAATAAAAAATTTATCCATGAGAAATTTATAATGAAATTAAAGAATATTGTTCTTTCAATACTATTAAGTAGCAGTGTCACTATTTCGAGTACTGTTTATGCCGAAGATGTTCCGTTTAGCCAAGAACTCGTAGAGCAGGCAAAATCAGGTAATGCTGAAGCACAAAATAATTTAGGTGATGCTTATTACTACGGAAATGATGTTGATCAAGATTTTGGTAAGGCTTTAGAGTGGTTCAAAAAGTCAGCTGCGAAAGGAAATGCAGATGCACTTTTTTCGGTCGGTTACATGTACGACTATGGTGAGGGAACAGAAGAAGATAATCCAACTGCATTGAAGTGGTACACTCAAGCTGCACAAAAGGGGCAACTGTATGCTCAATACTACCTTGGTTTTCTCTATTTGTATGGAGATGAAGGAGTTGGTGTGAATAGTAAAAAAGGCTTGGAGTGGATGACTAAATCTGCTGATGGAGGATTAGATTTAGCTCAGGCTGAATTAGGTCACTTATATAATGATGGAAGTGATGGAGTCACTCAGGATTTCAAAAAGGCTCTCCATTATTATCAGCTAGCGGTAAAACAAGATGAGCCAACAGCGATCAATAATCTTGGGATTTTCTATCTAGAAGGTAAGGGTGGTATAAAGCAGGATTATAAAGAAGCGCTAAGATTATTTACCCTTGCTTCTGAGGCAGATAACGGTTTGGGGTCATCAAATATTGCTTATATATATGAAGAAGGCAAAGGCGTCGCAAAAAACTATAAAAAAGCGGCTGAATATTACGAGCTTGCAGTTGATCAGGGTGAGAATGAGTGTTTGTTGGATTTAGCTCGTATCTATGAGAAAGGTGGTTTTGGTCTGAAACAAGATCTAAAAAAATCTAAAGAATACGAAGCTCAGTGGGATGAAATTCAAAGTTCAGAATACTGATAAAAAAATCCCCCTTTAGATAGGGGGATTTTTTTAGATGCTTAGCGCATTTTTGCCAAGAAACGGCTTAAACGATTGATTGCTTCACGTAATTCATTTTCAGCTGGTAAAAATACAACACGGAAGTGGTCTGGTGTTGGCCAGTTAAATCCTGTGCCTTGTACTAAAAGTACTTTTTCGGCTTTAAGTAAATCAAGCATGAGCTTTTCATCATCTTCAACTGGATAAATCTCAGGATCAAGTTTAGGGAAACAATACATCGCCCCATCAGGTTTCACACAACTTACACCTGGAATTTCATTTAACATTTCCCATGCAATATTGCGTTGTTCATATAAACGACCACCAGGACGAATCAAGTCATTAATTGATTGATAGCCGCCTAATGCTGTCTGAATCGCATACTGAGCTTGATGGTTTGAACACAAGCGCATTGACGCTAGCATATCTAAACCTTCGATATAATCAGCAGCTCGTGCCTTGTCACCTGTAATCGCCATCCACCCAGCACGATAACCTGCGATTCGGTATGCTTTAGACAAACCATTAAATGAAATACACAATTGATCACCAGCTAATGCTGCTAGAGCAACGTGTTCAATTCCGTCATAAACGATTTTGTCGTAGATTTCATCTGCAAATAAAATGAGATCGTATTTCTTCGCTAAAGCAACGATCTGTTCTAAAACGTGTCTAGGGTAAACAGAACCAGTTGGGTTGTTTGGATTAATTACAACAATACCACGAGTATTTGGTGTAATTTTGCTTTCCATATCTGCGAGATCTGGATACCAATAATTTTCTTCATCACACTTATAGTGGATCGCTGTGCCGCCTGACAGATTTACCGCAGCTGTCCATAAAGGATAGTCTGGCATTGGAACAAGCATTTCATCGCCATCATCTAGCAAACCTTGCATTGCCATTACGATTAATTCTGAAACACCATTACCTACATAGACATCATTGACATGCATGTCAAAGACGCCTTTTTGCTGATAGTACTGACAAATGGCTTTACGAGCAGGGAAAATCCCCTTTGAGTCTGTATATCCAATTGCATTCGGTAGGTTTAATGCTACGTCATTAATAATTTCTTGTGGCGCTTCGAAACCAAATGGTGCAGGGTTACCAATATTTAGCTTAATAATTTTATGCCCTTGCTCCTCCATTTCATTGGCGGCGCGTAATACTGGTCCACGAATGTCATAGCATACATGCTCAAGCTTTGAAGACTTTTTAATTTGTCGAGGCGTTTGAGCTGAGTGGGGTGTAGCAGTATTTTTAGGCATAGCGGGATTCACTTTTGCATATCGATATAGATAACTTTTAAATGTTTCAACTGTAACCAGATCAAGATCATGTTGATCTTTCAGTAATTCAACAATTTTTTCATGCGTAAAACCAGATTGTTGATACTGTCTGATGGTTGGTAATAGATTTTTAAAAACCACACTTTTTTTCTGTGACATTTTTTGTCCAATACAACCGCGCTGAACAAGAATACCACTATGACTGCTTACTTGAAAGGTGTTTTAAATGAAAATTGCTTACTTGTGTAAAAATATTTTGCTTACTATTTGCTATTTTAATATAAGTGCTTAAATTACGATAAATTACACATTGAAAGACTAGAGTTTTTTTTTTGAATGGCGTAAATATAAAGCATGATCATCAAGATATTTTTTACAACAAAATAATAGGTGCTGGCTATGGGAAAAGTGAATAAAACAGATCGAGAATGGCAAAGAGAGTTGTCACCAGAAGAATATCGTATCACTCGTAAAAAAGGCACAGAACCCGCATTTACAGGTCAATATTGGAATAGCAAACAACATGGCATTTACGTATGTCGTTGCTGTGGTGCTGAGTTATTTTCTTCAGAAACGAAATACGACAGTGGTTCGGGATGGCCAAGTTTCTATCGACCGATTGATAATAGTGCAATAGAAGAGCACGAAGACACATCACATGGTATGGTCAGAACAGAAATTGTCTGCCATGATTGCGATGCACATTTGGGCCATGTGTTTGAGGATGGTCCACAGCCGACAGGACTGCGTTATTGCGTGAATTCGGCATCATTACAACTTAAAACAGAAGAAAAGAATGACGAGGAAACGTATCCATGAGTAACATTTATCAGTTTGAAGCTGAATTGTTAGAGGGAGAAACAAAGGCGCTCGCTGATTATAAAGGCAAGGTCATGCTGATTGTGAACACCGCAAGTAAATGCGGTTTCACTCCGCAATTTGCAGGACTTGAGAAGCTTTACGAAAAATATAAATCTCAAGGATTAGAAATTTTAGGGTTTCCTTGTAATCAATTTGGAGGGCAAGATCCAGGGACAAATAAGGAAATTGGGAATTTTTGTCAAAGGAACTATGGTGTAACTTTTCCAATGTTTGCAAAGGTTGATGTGAAAGGGCCGGAAGCACACGTTATTTTTAGATTTTTGACACGTGAGGCAAAAGGTATTTTGGGTAGTCAAAATATCAAATGGAACTTCACAAAATTCTTGGTTGGTCGTAATGGTGAGGTTTTGGGGCGATATGCACCAACCACTAAACCTGAAGCTTTAGAAGCTGATATAGAGAAAGCTTTAGCGAAAAAGTAACAATAATATAAGTATTAAAAAAAGACGGTCATAAGACCGTCTTTTTCACATACAGATCAAAGCTGTTCAACCGCTTGATCTTTGGTTTTTCTAAAGCTATGCAGCTTGCGATTAATATCATCAATAAAGGTATACACCACTGGAATAACCAATAAAGATAAGAAAGTGCTCGTGATTAAACCACCAATTACTGAAATTGCCATTGGTGCACGGAAGCTTGGATCTGTTCCGATACCCAAAGCGATAGGTAGCATACCTGCACCCATAGCAAGGGTTGTCATAATAATCGGGCGCGCACGTTTATGACAAGCATCAAGCAAAGCATTAAATCGTGAATAATCTTTCTCTTTTCTTGCGATGATCGCGTAATCGACTAAAAGAATAGAGTTCTTACTTGCAATCCCCATCAGCATAATTAGTCCAATCAAACTTGGCATTGAAAAGCTGCTTTTTGCCAAAAGCAGCAATACAAATGCACCGCCCAAAGACAATGGTAATGCGACCAAAATAGTAATAGGTTGTAAGAAGTCTTTGAATAAGAGCACTAAAACGACATAGATACATAGTACCCCTGTGAGCATTGCCAATCCAAAGCTTGAGAAAAGCTCCTGCATTACCTCAGCATCACCAATATTGGTACGTTTCACGGTAGGTGGTAAGTTTTTCATCGTTGGTAATTGATCAACTTTTGCTGCTACATCACCAAGCGGTTGGTTATTCAACTCAATATTAAAATTAATATTACGCAGGCGATTGAAACGATCGATTTGTGATGGACCGCTTTCAATATTGACATCAGCAATTGTGCCTAACATTACTGGACCATGACTTCCTTTGATCATTAAGCGTTTAATTAATTCCTGATCTTGACGTGCAGAAAGCGGAAGTTTGATCACGACAGGAACTTGTCGTTGCGATAAATTTAATTTTGCTAGGTTTTGGTCGAAATCACCTGCAGTGGCAATTCTCAGTGTTTCTGCGATATCAAAAGTTGTAACCCCAAGATCAGCTGCTTTAGCAAAATCTGGGCGGATAACCAACTCTGGACGAATGAGTGCTGCACTGGAAGTAATACTGCCGATGTTTGGAATTGTGCGTAATTCGCGTTCCAGCTTACGTGCTGTTGAAATAAGAGCTTCAGGGTCATCACCTGATAAAGCGAGTTGATATTGGCTATTGTTCCCTGCGATACCGACTTGAATACGAGCACCAGGTAAAGGAGCGAGTCGTTGACGTATTTCACTTTCGATTTCTTGCAAACTTAAACTACGATCTGAGCGCTCTGAGGTTTGGATTGTCAGAGTTGCTTTTCGAGGCTCACTGGATGCACCACCAGAAAAAGGATCTGAACCTGCTGCACCACCGCCGATGGTTGTATAGATGCTTTTGATTTCTGGATGATCTTTAATAAGATTTCGTGCGTATTCGGCAGTTTTTAAGGTGTCTGCGAATTGTGAGCCTGGAGTGAGTTCTAATCTTACTTGAGTTTGTCCTGTGTCAGGTGGTGGAACAAAACCTGTAGGTAAAAGCGGAATCAGCATAATTGAGCCGATGAAAAACAGAATAGCACCTCCAAGCGTAACCCAACGGTGATGTAGACACCACGTGACTAGACGCATATAACCACGCATAACACGACCATCTTTTTCTCGGTCACGTGCGAGCTTGGATGTCCCTTGATCATTTAATCTATCTGCATCTGAGTTTTCTGCTGTGTTCTCAACTTTGCCAATCCAAGGCTTCAGAATATAAGCTGACATCATTGGTGTTAATAATCGAGCGACTAAAAGCGAGGCAAATATCGCTAGCGCTGCTGTCCAGCCAAATTGAACAAAGAATTTTCCTGCGATTCCGCTCATGAATGCGGTGGGAAGGAATACAGCAATCAATGTAAATGTGGTTGCAATAACAGCTAGTCCAATCTCATCGGCTGCTTCCATAGCAGCTTCATATGGTGTTTTACCCATCCGTAGATGCCGAATGATATTTTCAATTTCAACAATTGCATCATCCACCAAGATACCCACGACGAGTGACATAGCGAGTAGTGTTACGGTATTTAAGGTAAATCCAAAATAGTACATGCCGATTAAGGCAGGCAAAATAGAGAGTGGTAAAGCGGTTGCTGCAATAATCGTAGCTCGCCAATCACGCAGAAACAGCCAAACCACTAAAATTGCAAGAATTGCACCTTCATAAAGTAGTGACATCGAACCTTTATAGTTGTCAGCAACAGGCTTAACGAAGTTAAAGGCTTCTGAGATTTTGATATCTGGGTGAGATGCCTTGAGCTTATCTAATGCCTCAATAACGCCTTTTTCAACATCAACTTCACTTGCACCTTTGCTTCGTGTGATCTCAAAACCGATTACTGGTTGTCCATTCAGTAATGCTGCAGAACGTCGTTCCGCTATTCCATCTCGAATTGTAGCCACTTGATCAAGTCTGATATGTCGACCATCACTTAAAGCAATATCCATGGCACCAATTTCAGCAGCTGTTTTTACAGTTGCAATCGTACGAATGGATTGTTCACTGCCACCAATCTTGGTTTGTCCACCTGAAGCATCTTGTTGAACCAAACGAAGCTGGCGAGTGATATCCGTTGCAGTCGCATTGAGTGCCAGTAATTTTTCAGGATCGAGTTCGACTTCAACTTGGCGGGTGACACCACCAACACGTGCAACAGCACCCACACCTTTAACCTGTAACATAGCACGAGCAATATCGTAATCCACGAACCACGAAAGAGCTTCTTCATCCATTTTAGGGGATTGGATGGTATAGGTGAGGATAGGTGAACCAGATAGATTAATTTTACTAACAATCGGGTCTCTTAAATCAGCAGGTAGGTCTGAACGTACTTGTGAAACAGCATTACGCACGTCATCAACAGCTTCTTGTAGTGGCTTTTCTAGCTGAAATTCTGCGGTGACAGTCACAACACCATCTTGAATGTTTGTGTACTGATTTCTTAGACCTTGTAGCGTTGCAATTGAGTTTTCAATTTTTCGAGCAACTTCTGTTTCTAACTGTGGTGGAGCTGCACCTGGTAATGCGGCGGAAACAGTCACCATCGGTAATTCAATATCGGGAAATTGTTGTATTTTCATCCAGTGAAAACACAACAGACCTGCCAATCCAAGCATGATGAATAAAAGAATTCCTGGAATTGGATTTCGGATTGACCACGCTGAGAAATTCATTTTATTTCTCCTGCGATTTCACTAGTTTTTGAGTAAGTGGTGTTTCAGGAATTGCTTGCGCAACATTCACTAAATCACCATCGGTCAAGAAACCTGTACCAGAAGAAACCACTTTTACATTTAACGGGAGGTCTAAGATTTCAACTCGATCATTTTGTCGACGTCCTGTTGTTACTTTTTTCTGTGTTACACGGTTGTTTTGATCAAGTACAAAAACATAGGAAAATCCATCACGTAGCAGTAGAGCGGTCTGAGGAACGGTGATCGCTGTTTTTTCACCTAGATCAAACTCTCCCTTTACAAACATTCCCATACGAATTGCTTGAGTTGTTGGCAAATCAACATATACCAAACCATAACGTGTTTGAGGATCAATTACTGGTGCAATCATTCTAACTTGACCTGTCACTTTGGGTTGTGAAGGATCAGGTGAAATAACGTGAGCAGTCATACCTTGTTGAAGTTTGTATAAATCTGTTGTTGTAACTTCAGCTCTCCACTCCAAGCGATGATCTCGAATCAAGCGGAATAATTCTTGACCTGTTTGTGCTAAAGAGCCAACGGTTGCAGTTCTAGCAGAAATGACACCGTTGTCAGGAGAAATGACTTGTGTTTGGGCTAAGCGCAGTTGATTGCTTTCAATTTGTGCTTTTGCTGCATCTAAACGTGCTTGAGCTGTTGCTTGTGATGTTTGATATTGTGTTGATTCTTGAGCTGAAATAGCACCAGTATTTTTTAGCTGCTGAATGCGCTTATTATTGGTAATTGCATCAGCCAAGACAGCTTGAGCTTCTGCATAGCTTGCTTTTGCTGCCGCTAAATCAGCACGAATAGTTTCACTATTTATTTCAGCTAAAATCTGACCACGTTTTACTTCATCACCGACATTTACATTCACACGTGTTAATCGTTGTCCAGATAGCTCACTGCTAATTACAACTTCTTGCCAAGCTGCAATATTTCCATTTGCAGTAAAAACTTGTTTCCAGTTTTGTTGTTCTGGTGAAACTACTGTTACGGTGAGTGCAGCTTTTTGGGTGTTTGTTTGAGCATTTTTTTGCTTATCATCTATGTCTGAGTTTTTACTTGAAGTCGTTTTCCACATTAAAAATGCAACAGTGATAAGTACAATAATGATTGCAGCAATCAACCAAACCTTTTTCTTTGTATTTTGTGAAGTTTGAGGAGCCATCTTTCTATAGTCACCAAATTTTGATGCCTAAGTATAGACGAACATTTCAACAGATGGTCAATAGTTAATAGATAGATGAATAGCTTTTAAATGCACTATATGTCGGGAGACAAATGAATGGAAAGCGGCTACATATTATGAATATTTAAAGAGGTAATAAGCGGTTGATCACCACATTTTTCATCACAATCGTTGAGGTGAGTCGTTGCACATTTGGTAATGCCGATAAACTATCATCATAGAGTTTTTGAAAACTAGCTAGATCTTTGGCAACCACATGGAGAAGATAATCAGGATTACCAAACAGACGCTGTGCTTGAATAACGTTAGCTATTTCACTGACTTTTTCTTCAAATTGAGATAGTGCGCTTTTATCTCCATCTTTAAGTGTCACAAAAATGATAGCTGAGAAATTAAATCCAATTTGAGATGCTTCCAAATCCGCATGATAGCCTTTGATTACACCTGATTCTTCTAAAGCCTTTACTCTACGATGGCAAGGAGACAAGCTTAGACCTACTTTTTCAGAGAGTTCTGTGATAGATAGTCGCCCATTTTTTTGTAATTCAGCAAGAATTTTCTTATCTGTACGATCCATTTAGAAGAATCTCCTGAATAAATAGAAATAAAAGAAATTAATTAGGAAAACATTTTAACCATTTAAGCATATTCTCTCCAATAGATTTTTCAACACATGGTTGAAATAAAAATTCATTTCAATCGTAGTGTATTGAAATAAATAGAGTTATGGATATGGATTTAAATGTAATTATTGCCTTTTGGTGTGTTTCAATCTTGTTTGTTTTAACACCTGGTGCTGACTGGGCGTATGCAATATTGGCGGGAATAAAAGGGAAGTTTATTGTTACAGCTGTTTCAGGGCTTGTACTGGGGCATTTTTTAGCGATTATGTGTGTTGCAGCTGGCGTGGGCACTTTAGTTAGTCATTATCCAATTTTATTGACATCTTTAACGATTGTTGGCGCATGTTATTTACTGTGGATGGGGATAAGCTTGTTGATTCGACCAGCCACCATCTCAAGTACTGAACAGCAGACATCTGCGTTTGATTCAGCAAAGTCTTGGTTCGTTAAAGGTGTGGGAATTAGTGGGTTAAATCCAAAAGTTTTATTGCTCTTTTTTGCACTATTGCCGCCATTTATTCACCCAAACTTGCAGTTTTCAGCTACAGCTCAGATCCTTTCTTTAGGCATTATTCATCTAATTAGTTGCGCGATTGTTTATGTATTGGTTGGATTGGCAGCAAAGAAACTATTAAGTACTAGACCCTATGCGGTTAGGGTGGTAAGTCGAATTTCAGGTACGTTGATGGTTTTGATAGCCACAATTCTAATTATTGGTCAGGTTTAAGTTTTATTTCGGAATCTGTAATAAAAATCACTTACAGATTCCGAACTCATTGTATTTAAAGAATTGCTTTTAAGCGTTTAACCACTTGTTCACATTGAGCGAGATCAGCAACTAAAGCCATGCGCACGTGACCTTCGCCTGGATTACCTTGTTCAGTATCACGAGATAAATAGCGACCTGGAAGAACTTTGATATGTGCTTTTTCCATTAACATTTGAGCAAAAGTTTCATCATTGTCAACTTTTAACCAATAGTAGAATCCAGCATCTGGCTTTTGTAGTGGTAATAAATGACCAAGTTCACTTTGGAATAATTCAAATTTCGCACGATATTGTTGGCGGTTTTCTTCCACATGTGCTTCATCATTCCATGCTGAAATAGATGCAAGCTGATGTTGAACAGGCATTGCTGCGCCATGATAGGTACGATACTGTAAATAAGGTTTTAATAATGCTGCGTCGCCTGCAACGAAACCAGAACGCATACCCGGAAGGTTTGAACGTTTTGAAAGTGAATGAAATACGATGCAATTCTTATAGTCATCACGTCCAATTTCAGCGCAGACTTCTAAAAGGCCAATTGGTGCTTGGTCAAACCAAAGTTCTGAATAACATTCATCAGAAGCAATAACAAAACCATATTGATCAGACAGTGCGATTAGCTTCTTAAATTGTTCTTTTGAGAGTACGGTTCCAGTTGGATTTCCTGGTGTACATACAAACAATAAAGCTGTTTTTTCCCAAACTTCTGCAGGTACAGCATCAAAATCGCCTAAATAACCATTTTCTTCTGTACAGTTAATGAAATATGGTTTTGCACCAGCAAGTAACGCAGCACCCTCATAAATCTGATAAAAAGGGTTTGGCATCACAATATAAGGTGCATCTTCTCTTTTAATCAAAGCTTGTACAAAAGAAAAGATTCCTTCACGTGTGCCAGAAACAGGCAAAATATGTTCTTCTGCACTGATTTGATTCAGTGAAAAGCGATTTGTAAGCCATTGTGCAATACTTTGGCGCAGCTCAGGTAAGCCCTTACTGTTTGGGTAGGTTGATAAATGTGCAAAGTTATCAATAATTGCTTGTTTAACGAACTCAGGTGCAGGATGTTTCGGTTCACCAATAGATAATGGAATCAAAGGTAAATTGGCTGGTTGCACATTTTTAAAAAGTTGATTTAACTTTTCAAAAGGATACGGATGCAATAAAGACAAGCTAGAGTTCATTTAAACAGTTACCGAACAATAAAAATTAAGAGGGTGGATTACAAATTTGGTTTGATGCTTCATCAAGAGCCGCTTTCAGTGTCTCAGCAAAGAGTTTGACCTCTTCATCAGTTAACAACACACCATTTTTTTTGGTTACAAAGAAAATATCTTCAGCACGTTCACCTAGGGTAGCAATCCTCGCTGAGTGGATATCCAAACCTTGTAACATGAAGAGAGCGCCAATACGTGCAAGTAAACCGGGTTGGTCAAGTGTCGATATTTCAACCATATGTTGTTGTAAAGCAGGGTTTAGAGCGATATCGACAGTGTTCTGAACATCGAAATGACGCAAATGTCTTGGTATACGACGTTGCATGATACCAGGGTATTGGTCAGGATGGCTGAGTGCTTCAACCAATGCCAATTTCACTTTTCGTTCCCGTTCTGGGTCAGTCAGTAAGGTACCAAAACGATCTAAGACTAAATATGTGTCTAAACTAAAAGCAGTACTTGCCGTAATAATTCGGGCGTCTTGAACATCAAGGTTCATACGATCTAGTACGGCTACTGTTGTGGCAAATAGGTTTGGTTGATCACGGGTATAAATAAAAATTTGTACTGCATCTTGTGCAGCATTGCGGTGAGCACGTAACAATACCAACGGAGCAGGGTTATCGCCGTGCTGTAATATAGCTTGAGTATGCCAAGCGATTTCATTTGCAGATTCTTTTACAAAGTATTCATCACCAAGTTCTTGCCAAACCTTTTCTACTTCAGCGAGTGAAAAATCATTCACTAACAATTCACTTGCAGCGAACTTGGTATCTTCAATCAACATTTGATAATCAACAGGTCGACCTAGACCTGAACGAATCACATCACGTGCATAGGTATACAACTGACGCATTAATGAAGCACGCCATGTATTCCACAATTTTGGATTTGTCGCATTGATATCTGCAACCGTAAGGGTGTATAGATAATCAAGATGCTCCATATCACCAACTTTTTCAGCGAATTCCTTCACTTCATCAGGGTCAGAAATATCTTTTTTCTGAGCAGTGAGTGACATCAGTAAGTGATTGTTGATTAACCATGCAACGAGTTTACATTCACGTTCAGTAAATCCGTGTGTGCGACAGAATTCAATGGCATCCAAAGCACCGAGTTCACTGTGATCACCGCCACGACCCTTGGCAATATCATGGAAGATTGCAGCAAGATAAACGATGTCATGACGTGAAATACGTTGGAACACTGAACTCACGACAGGAAATTCTTTCGCAAATTCAGGCTCTTTAAAACGACTTAGGTTACGCAGCAGTAATAAAGTGTGAGCATCGACTGTATAAATATGGAAAAGATCATATTGCATCAGCCCAGTAATTTGACCGAAAGCTGGGATGTAATTACCTAATACGCCATAACGTTTCATCGCGACCATAGTGTCATATAAATCGGGTGAACGAATAATCGACATAAAGAGTGCTTGATGATCAGGATTATCGCGGAAGCGTTGATCGATTCGTTTAGCTGCGAGCACAAGTAGTCGTAATGTACGCGCACGAATCCCTTTTATTTCAGGACGATTGGCGAGTAAATAGAATAACTCTAATATTGCACTTGGCTCTTCAGAGAAAACTTTGTGGTGCTGTACTGCAAGTTTACTATCTACGATTTTGAAACGTTCATTGATGTCTTCGATTTGACGTTCATAGTCTGGTAAGCGAGGGGTAATCACTGATTCGTTAAAATAAGCTAAAAGCATTTCGTTCAGTGTTGAAACTTGCTGTGCTGTTCGATAGTAACGTTTCATAAATTGTTCAACGCCATAGTTGGCAGGTTGACCTTCTTCACGAACATAGCCGAATTTAGCAGCTATTTCTCTTTGATGATCGAATAAAAGTCTGTTTTCATCACGTTTAGCTAAACGATGTAAATGGCTACGAATTTCCCATAAGAAGCTCTCTGCTTCTTCTAAAACTGCAAGTTCAAATTCTGTAATAAAGCCTAAATGCACAAGATCATAAATACGATTTACACGAAAATGGCGTTTAGCAATCCAACCAATTTGATTGATGTCACGGATACCGCCAGGCGCATTTTTAATATCTGGTTCGAGATTGCTTTCAGTATTATTGTGTTGAGCATAACGCTTAGCTTGCTCTTCCATTTTCGCATCATAGAAGGTTTTATCCGTCCATGTCTGTGCAACAATTCGACGTGGCCATTTTGCTAAATTTTCATTGCCTGTGATCAAGCGTGCTTCAATCAAGGTAGTAGCGACTGTTAAATCATTTGATGCTTGATCAACACAGTTTTGAATCGTGCGTACACTGGTACCTGGTTTAAAATTACCAACATCCCATAAAGAGGAAATGAAAGAAGAAATCAGCTTTTCATGTTCTTCACTGATCTCATCCTCAGACAAGATCATAATATCTGTATCTGAATATGGCAGCATTTCGCGGCGACCATATCCACCTACAGCGAACAAACCTAAATTCGTTTGATCTAAACCTGCATGATTCCATAAAAAAATCAATGCTTCATCAATAGAGTTTGATCGAGCTTTAATAACTTCACGAATAGATTGCCCATTTTCATAACTCTCTTGTAATTGCTTTTCTACATCGGTTCGCCATTGGTTAATAGCTTTAATATCATGATGACTGGTGACATAGTTCAGCAATGGAGATGTATTGATCATGAAAATGGGTCTACTCAATTTAGGTTAAACGTTGGTTTGAACATTCACTTGATCTGCGGCTTGTTTTGCCAGTTCACGAGCCAAGTCTGTATTTTCAGCACGTGCCGTAGCAACACCCATACGGCGGCGTTTGAAACCTTCAGGCTTACCAAACAAACGCAAGTCAGTGTTCGGGTTTGCTAAAGCAAAATTCAAGCCAGAAAAGCTAAGATTTTTTGCATCAACACCCGCATAAATCACTGCACTTGCAGCAACACTATGGCGTTCAGTATTGACTGGTAATCCTAGAATCGCACGTGCATGAAGTTCAAATTCACTTTGGAACTGAGAAGCGAGGGTAACTAATCCAGTATCATGAGGACGAGGTGATACCTCACTGAACCAAACTTTATCGCCTTTAATAAATAACTCTACACCGAAAATACCACAACCACCCAAAGCAGTCGTAACTTTATTAGCAATTCGTTTTGCTTCTTGTAAAGCTGCAGCAGTCATTGCTTGTGGTTGCCAGCTTTCTACGTAATCACCAGCATCTTGGCGATGCCCAATTGGATCACAGTAATGTGTTTCAATCTCACCAGTTTGAGGGTTTTTCGCACGAACTGTAAGTAGGGTGATTTCGAAATCAAAATCTATTTGTGACTCAATGATCACCGTGCCTTGATTAACTCGACCACCTTGCATTGCATAATCCCAAGCTGCATCAACTTCCTCAAAGTTTTTTACTCGAGATTGACCTTTGCCAGAAGATGACATAACAGGTTTTACAAAGTTTGGATAACCAATATCATCGCATGCAGCACGGAAGCTTTCCAAAGTACTCGCGAAACGATATGCAGAAGTTGGTAAACCAAGTTCTTCAGCAGCTAAACGGCGAATACCTTCACGATTCATCGTAAGGTTTACAGCTTTTGCTGATGGGATCACCGTTGCCGTTTGAGACTGTTCGATTTCGACGAGAACTTCAGTCGCAATTGCTTCAATTTCTGGAACGATTAGATTAGGTTTGATTGTTTCAATCAGTTGTTTTAATTCGGTAGGATCAGCCATATTCAAAGTATATGAATAATGAGCAACTTGCATAGCAGGTGCATCGTCGTAACGATCAGCAGCATGAACTTCGACACCTAAACGTTGTAAAGATATAACAACTTCTTTACCTAGCTCTCCAGAACCTAACAGTAAAACCTTAAATGCAGAAGATTGAAGTGGAGTTCCAAGAGTGACGCTCATGCGCATAATCCTATCCTGAGTAATTTGTGTTTAAGCATAGCAGAACTTTTTGTTGAATTAAGCTCGCGAGGAACAAAAATACTAGGTTTTTGTTAGACAAATAATGGCTTTAAGTTTCTTTATCCAAGATGGAAAGACAACTATTTATATAAATTAAATGATTTTATTGTGTCTAAAACGATTAATGTCATAGCTGCATGATAATGTGTCAACAGCCGTTGAGAATTATGACTAAATTGACTAGCATAAAGACCAAATTTTTCATCGGCGAATTGATATGTTAAATGCAAGAGTTCATCTTTTAGCAGCACTGATGATTTGTCCTTTTTTAGCTGCATGTGGTAACTCAAACAGTGAAAGCGAGAAAAAGGTTGAAATCAAACCAGCTCCAAAATTAACGAATGACGCTACAACATATGCAAATGCTGCTTGGAAGTTAATTAATGAGATAGATGTACTTGTATATAACAAGCAATTTACTGATATCGAAGAGAAGGTGAGAAAGCCTATCCGTCAGTTGAGTACAGATTGGCGTATTAATGTCAAAATGACTGATTCTGTGACGGAAGGGAAATATGCTTTATGTCGTAAAGCGCTCACAAGCCTAGATAGTTGGGCTAGAGATGTTAAAGACAATGCAAATAACTCAGGTCAGAAGCAATCAGATTATGAGCGCGATAAAGCCCAGTGTAAGGATGCAATTGACAATCCAGCATTAGGTAATACTTCACCGAAGTAAATTTAAATTTGCGCCTAAAGCGAGAATACGATTTTCGCTTTAGGTTTTATGTAGCTTCTATTTTTTTAATTTTTTATTTTCAGGTTCTTAGATTGCTCATTATTAGAAAAATAAATCATGGATATCAAACAAAGAATTTATTTTTAATGATTCAAATTATTCACCGCAGCTAAATGTCTCAACCCATCTAAATTTATAACGATGATTTTTTTAAATCCTAATTGAATGATTCCTTGTTTTTCTAAAGCATTCAATTCTTGATTTACAGTTTGCCTAGAGACTGTCAGCATATTGGCAAGTTGATCTTGTGAGATTTGAATATTTAGATCTTGAATGGATGAGCGGTTACCGTAACCTTCTAATATAAATAACAAGCGTTGAGCAAGACGCTGACTGATCGTTTGAGTTTGAATTGCAATTTGCTCTAAAAAGACATAGCGAAGTTTTTGACTGGTCAGTAGGGCAAAGAAATACCAATAATAGGGATTTTTAGATAAAAACTCGTTCAGATGTTGAGCAGGGATTTGAAGCACAACACTTTTTTTCACTGCAATAGCATCATGAGAGCGTGGTTGTTTGTCTATGAGAGAAATCTCGCCAAACCACATGATTGGTTCAGCGATAGCAGCAATTGCTTCATTACCGTTAACGTCTATGTAACCCAAACTAATTGAGCCATCGAGAACACCATACACACCATCAAATTGATCTTGAGCATTAAACACAGCGGCATTTTTTTCAATTATAAGTTTCTTACCATGATCCAAAATGAACTGCTTGAAAGGCTCTGCAAGATGACTAAACCACGAATTTTGCTGTAAATGGTGAATATGAATGGGATCTAACACTCTATTTCCTTTTAAAAATATAAATCCATTTGTCAGCTACATGACAATTTTATTTGCTGATTTGTAATAGATTAATAACATACAGAAATAATATGAGGAATTAAAAATGACAAATTTGGAGCGTCTACTCAGTCAGTATGCTGCATATCATTTGGATCAGAAAAATATTGTGACCCATTTTGTGGGCATTCCACTGATTGTTTTTTCAATTTTATGCTTAACTGCGCGAGCAGGTGTAGAAATATCTGGTGTTTCAGTCACTTTGGCATCGATACTGATTGTATTGAGTGCGATTTACTATATATCAGTAGATAAGTTATTTGGCATTCTAATGCTGATTATATTCATCGCAGCATATCCACTTGCAGTAAAAATAGCCATATTACCGATGTGGAGCTGGTTAGGAGCGAGTATCGGTATTTTTGTAGTAGGTTGGGTATTTCAATTTGTAGGGCATTATTTTGAGAAGAAAAAACCTGCATTTGTTGATGATTTGATTGGTTTAGCAATAGGACCTCTATTTGTATTAGCAGAGTTCGTTTTTCTACTTGGATTCCGTAAGCAATTACATCAACGTATTTTAAAAGAAGCACAAATGAAACGTGCAGAAATGGATATGAAACCGCAAACAGCGTCTTAATTGATCTATTGCAAGTTAAAAAGCCAAGCTCATAACGACTTGGCTTTTTCATTTACTGATTCTAAAAGCTTGATCTAATTGCTAAGCTTATTTTCGGTTTAGGTTGATGATTTATTATTAAAGAGCAAATGACAGGAATTTATGAATATTGGTCCTTACCTGAAAAATTAGAAATTAAATGTCCATGTTGTGTCGGTAAAGCTAATTTCGAATTTGCCAGAATAGCCAAGATAACACTCAAGAAAGATGTCGAGTATTTCCAACAACATGCTGATTTTGAATATGAGCGCTTTCAGGATAGTTGCGGATCTTATTGGCATGCTGCATTTTATTATCCAAATTTATCAATTCCGATTGAACAAATTCAAGACTTACCTAAAGGCTATGATGCAAAAGTTTGGCATGCACGTTATTCCAGACTAAGTCATGGAGGAGTCGTTTGCGAATCATGTAATTGTCAACAAAAGCATCATTTAAACTGGCCGAATGATGCTTATTACACTGTGATGTATAAACAGCAAGTTTTATGGGCGTTTCATCGTGAGGCTGCTTTGGATCTGTATCATTATCTAAATGAAAACCTAAGAGACCACAAAAATTATCGACATTCTTTCTTTTTATTACATATCCCAACTATCTTTAAGCAGAAAAAAGCGAGATTGCATGTCACGCAACAATTGAAAAAGTTATTGTTATAAGTTGTTTTTTAAATTTAAGTGGTAATTAAAAAATAAAAAAAACCGCCAATCAGGTCAAATTGGCGGTTTGGAAATCAAAACTTTGATTTATACGTTGAAACGGAAGTGAAGGACATCACCGTCTTGAACGACATAAGTTTTACCTTCTAGACGCCATTTTCCTGCTTCTTTCGCGCCGTTTTCACCGTTGTATTGAATAAAGTCATCGTAAGAAATACATTCTGCACGAATAAAACCTTTTTCAAAATCAGTGTGAATCACACCAGCAGCTTGTGGCGCAGTCGCACCCACTTTAACTGTCCAAGCACGAACTTCTTGTACGCCTGCAGTAAAGTATGTTTGTAAGCCAAGTAAGCTATAGCCTGCACGAATCACTACGTTTAGACCTGGCTCTTCCATACCCATTGCTTCTAAGAATTCAGCACGGTCTTCATCTTCAAGTAATGAAATTTCGGCTTCGATCTGATTGCAAAGTGGTACAACAATCGCATTTTCTTCAGCAGCAAGTTTTTTAACTGCGTCAAGATGTGGATTGTTTTCAAAACCATCTTCTGCAACGTTGGCAATATACATGGTTGGTTTAAGTGTCATTAAACCAAAACCACGAACAGCTTTACGCTCATCATCTGATAGGTCAGCGGCACGAGCTGGTTTGCCTTCATCGAGTAAAGGTTGGATTTTTTCTAATGCTGCTTTAGTGGCAATTGCATCTTTGTCACCGCCTTTAGCTGCTTTAGTTAAGCGTAGTAATGCTTTTGCAACAGTATCAAGGTCAGCAAGTGCAAGTTCAGTGTTAATAGTTGCGATGTCATCTAATGGGTCAATTTTACCATTTACATGAATCACGTTTTCATCTTCAAAACAACGCACTACGTGTGCAATTGCATCTGTTTCACGGATATTGGCAAGGAATTGGTTACCCAAACCTTCACCTTTTGAAGCACCAGCAACCAAACCTGCGATATCAACGAATTCCATCGTAGTTGGAATAACACGTTGTGGTTTAACAATTGCTGTAAGTTTGTCTAAACGTGGATCTGGAACAGGAACAATGCCTGTGTTTGGTTCAATGGTACAGAACGGAAAGTTTTCAGCTGCAATCGCTGCCTTTGTTAATGCATTGAACAATGTAGATTTACCTACGTTTGGCAGACCAACAATACCGCAATTAAAACCCATGAAACCACTCACAAATGTGTTATTTAAAAATTGTTGCTGATTTTACATGAAAGCCATGACAAAGTCAGGTCATGGCGAGTGTGGATTTTTATTTCAAGCTTAAACTTTTCGTTTATCGAGTTGTTTGGCAATATTATCACCTGTCGTTTGTACCAACATGACCAAAAAAATTAGGACCAAAATCACCGCCAGCATGACTTGCATATCAAAACGCTGATAGCCATAACGATAGGCAATATCACCGAGCCCACCTGCACCAATCGCACCTGCAATGGCAGAAGAGCTGATCATAGTGACAATAGTCACGGTAAAACCTGCAACAATTCCCGGCAAAGCTTCAGGAAGCAATACATGCCAAAGAATCTGCTTACGGTTACAGCCCATTGCTTGTGCTGCTTCAATCAACCCTTGATCGACTTCACGTAGACTGACCTCAGCAATACGGGCGAAGAACGGAATTGCGGCAATGGTTAGGGGGACAATCGCAGCCAAGACGCCGTAACTGGTGCCAACGATCCAGCGGGTAAATGGAATCAAAGCCACCATTAAAATCAGGAAGGGCACGGATCGAGTGATGTTAATGATCCAGCCTAATGATTGATTGATTTTCTTGGAAGGGTAAATCCCAAAATCAGCAGTACTCACTAGAATTAAAGCAATCGGCAGCCCAATCAGAAAAGCAAGAATTGCAGAGACACCCACCATGATTAAAGTATCGGTCGTACCTGTCTGTAACAGATCAATGAGTTGATTGTACATAACCGATCACCTCAAGTTGTGTTATTGCAGGATGTTTTGCAAATTGGGCGCTGTTCAGATCAAAGTCGAGATTACGAATCCCGATGATCAATGAGCCGATGGTACGCTGCTGAATGCTATCAATTTGACTGTAGTACACCTGAATGGGAGGATTAAAACCATCCAATAGTTCATATAGATCAGGCACCGATTTCGATTCACTGACATATTTCAATTTTAAAATCTGATGGGTACTCTGAGGCAGAATGGTTTGGCTCAACTCAAAGGGTAAATTCACCTGTTCAAAATTGAGTAATTCCTGTGTGATCTGTTGTTGTGGATTGGAAAATACCGACCAGACTTGCCCGGCTTCAACAATTTCACCCTGATCAATTACGATCACTTGATCGCAAATCTCTTGGATAACTTGCATTTCATGGGTGATCAAGACAATGGTTAAACCGAGGTCTCGGTTGATCTGTTCTAATAAGGACAGAATGTTGGCAGTACTTTCAGGATCAAGTGCTGAGGTGGCTTCATCACAGAGCAGGATTTCAGGCTGAGAAACTAAGGCACGCGCGATCCCAACACGTTGTTTTTGTCCACCAGACAGTTGAGCAGGGTAATCATTTCGCTTTGCCTCTAATCCCACCAGCGTCAGTACCTCACTAACCCGTTGTTCGATCTCAGCCTTGTCATAACCCGCAATACGTAGCGGTAAAGCCACGTTTTCCCACACAGTTTTGGCAGACATTAAATTAAAATGCTGAAAAATCATGCCAATTTTCTGCCGGGTCTTGATCAACTCGGCATGGTTGAGTTCAGCAATATTTTGTTGATGAATCAGGATGCTGCCAGTATCAACCGACTCCAGTCCATTGAGGGTGCGGAGTAGGGATGATTTACCAGCGCCACTTTTCCCGATAATCCCAACAATCTGTGCTTTGGGAATATCAATATTAATGTCTTTTAAAGCATGTAAGCGTTGGCCCTGTACATCATAAAACTTATTTAAACCGCGTATTTTCAGATGCGGGACTGAAAAATCGACCTGTGAACCAAAACTCACCATGATTGTTCTCCTTATTTCCAACCTGGGAACCACAACGTTGGACCGAAATCGCTATCCAAGGCTGCTTTAACTTTTGCTGAGTTTTGATAAATCTCGACAAATTTCTGTAGCTTGTTGTCTTTGTCCTGATAATCATCACGAACCACAAATAAAATCGCATAACGTTTATTGGTGTTGTCATCAAACAATAAGGCACTTTCAGGATCAGCCGTTTTTGCTAAACGTAAGTAATGTGGATAGCCAAAAGCGAGATCAACATCATCAATGGCACGCGCAGTTTGCGGGCCTTCAACTTCGGTAAATTTCAGGTTCTTCGGATTCGCGGTAATGTCCTTCAGTGCAGAAAGGTGATTATTGCTGTCTTTCAGCTCAATCAACTTAGCTTGTTGCAATAGCAATAAAGCACGCCCTTGATTGACAGGATCATTCGGAATCGCAACAGTTGCACCATTCGGAAGTTCATCAAAACTTTGAATACAGTCCAACATGTGAAGCCGCACCCGCAGCAAATGACTTTAATTTAAAGCCAGTTTCTTTAATGGCATTATCCAAAAAGGTTGATGCTGGAAAAAGTTCGCATCAATATCGCCATGATTCAAAGTGATGTTTGGGGTATTCCAGTCTGAAAACTCGACCAATTTGACATTCAAACCTTGTTGTTTGGCTTCATCTGCTGCAACTTGCAGTGGATGAGCAAAAGAAGGACTGATCCCAATCACCAGTCCACTGCTATGGTTCTGTCTTTGTTTATTCCAAATCAATAAGGCAATAATCGCAACGACGACGACGAGGCCAATACCAAGCCATTTTTTTGAGGCTGTTTGAGCCATATATTTCTCCAATTCTTTTCTTAAATGTTAAGCACTAATTTCTTCAATTATTTTTCGCTCATCTGTGTTGTTATTTGGTCTACATCGGAACTGCTTAGCAGGATGGCTTGCAGCTAAATGATCGCCTTGGGCAAACAGTTTGTTCCGCAGTGAACCTGTGGCATATTCAGTTTTATAACGTCCACGTTGCTGTAACTCAGGGATCACCAGTCGAATAAAGTCATGGTGTGATTCAGGTGCAACCGTACGAGTTAGGTTAAAACCATCAATGCCAGTTTGATCGAGCAGCTCAATCAGGTATTCCGCAACTTCAGTACCACTACCGACAATGAGTGGATAACGTCCACCCAGAATATGTTGTGCTTTTAAGTCATTCTTGCTGATGCGCTGTTCTTTAAACTTTTCATTGACAGAAGCAATGCTATTGCTCTTTTGATAAGGAATCGTTTCATCATCTGCAAACTTGGCAAGATCAATTCCGACTGAACTGGCATAATGTGCTAGACCTGCTTCAGGGCTGGCATATTGACGGTATTCAGTCAGTTTTTGCTGGGCAAGTTCATGTGTTTCAGCCACAACTACGGTAATGCCGACAAATATTTTAATCGCACTTGCATTACGACCTTGTTGTTGTGCTTGTAGTCGTATTTTATTGACCTGTTGACGAATCTTTTCTGGTTGATCACCACCAATAAAAATACATTCAGCATGGCGCGTGGCAAACTGTAGTCCTTTCGGGGATGCACCAGCTTGGAATAAAGTTGGAGTACGTTGCACCGAAGGTGCAACCTGAAATACACCTTGGCTTTGGTAATATTGACCTTGATGATTGATCGAGTGGACTTTATTGGGATCAGTAAAAACGCGCTGTTGCTTATCTTTTTTTAAGGCATCATTTTCCCAAGAACCTTCCCAATATTTATAACAAAGCTGTAAAAATTCCTCGGCCTGATCATAACGCGCATCATGATCTTTCAAGCCTTTTTGCCCAATCAAACGTTCGGCACTATCCAAATAGCCAGTGACAATATTCCACCCGAGACGACCTTGGGTTAAATGATCAAGACTGGCAAAGCGCCGTGCAAATTGGTAGGGCTGTTCATAGCTTAGATTGACCGTGACACCAAAACCCAAATTCTGCGTGACCAAAGCCATTGCCGAAATCAGGGTGGAAGGATCATGACTTGGTAGTTGAATTGATTCTTTTAAAGTCAGCTCAATCCCATTTTGATAAACATCATAAACACCTGTAATATCTGCAAGGAATAAGCCATCAAACAAACCTTGTTCTAAAGTTTGTGCCAATTCAGTCCAATAACTCAGTTCATTAAAGCGATGTGATTGATCACGCGGATGCGTCCATAAACCATGATTGATATGACCGACACAGTTCATATCAAAGGCATTTAACAAGATTTTTTTAGCAGTCGTTTGACTCATTACAAAGTCCCCCGACGTGGAGGCAGAATGCCATTCAACACATAATTACCGATGAAGTAATATTTCCAGCGTGCAGCATCATGCAAGGTGTGTACACGTGCATTACGCCAATGACGATCAAGACCATCAGCACGTTGACTGCCACGACTACCTGCTAATTCAATCAGTTTCGATGATGCCTTTAATGCAGTTTCAGTACTATGCGCACGTACTTTTGCCACATCAATTGAGGCTTTGGCTAAGGTCTCCGCATTCAAATCTTGTTTGGCAATATCTACAGAGCGAGCTGCTTGTTTTAGTAAAAGTTCGCTGGCTTTGACATCGGTTGCCACACGACCCAGCTCAGATAGGGTTAGGGGGTCTTGAGTGGCGGAATCAATATTGGCATCAATCCAAGGGCGGGCAACACGTACACGTTCTAGGGTTTCTTCAAAAGCAGCACGCGCAATCCCGACTTCAATCGCGGCATGCATGATTTGAGCAAATGGTCCTACCAAAGATAGCTGCTTAAAGGCGGTATCAAAAGGAATCACATCCTCTTTGGCAACAAAGACCTGATGAAATTTGACTGTACCGCTGCCAGTAGTCCGTTGCCCAAAGCCAGACCAGTCATCAATCAGTTCTAATCCTTGACTGTCTCTTTGTACAAAAGCCAAAAATTCGCGTCCAGATTCATTCACCACTAAGGTTGGAATACGATGGGCGAATAGGCTACCAGTGCAATAGAATTTTTCCCCTTGGATCAGATAACCGTTTTCGCTTGGAATCAATGTGGTTTGCTTATGTGCAGAGGTACGTGTTTTAAATTCAGCCAGTGCATTACCAAAACGCGCACCTTGTAACACTTCTTGATAGAGGCGTTTCTTTTGCGCTTCTGTACCAGTATTGCGCAATACTTCCAATGCATAAAAATGGTTTTGTGGAATCTGTCCGATTGAACCATCCGCACCACTAAACAGCGCAATCACTTTAGCTACTGTTAGGCTGAAAACTTCTGCACCACCGTACTGCTTAGGTACCGTAATTGCCCATAAACCTGACTGACTATAGGCTTCGATTTCAGTAAACGGCAAGTTTCGATTGGCATCGCGTTCCACCGCATTTTGTTTAAACTGTTGACTGAGTTGAGTCGCAATTTCTAGGGCTTCTGCATCGTTTTGAATAATACGCGCTGCTTTAATATGGGTTTTGGCAAAACCTTCTAATTCTTGATATGAGGTCATGATGATTTACTCCTTAAATCCAAGCATGGCGGGCAGGGTGAGTACCATTCAGGTAATAGTCACCAATCACATGGAATTTCCAACGCACAGGATCGTGTAAGGTATGTACGCGAGCATTGCGCCAATGCTGATCAAGATTATGTTGGCTTAGGCTGGCACGACTACCACCAAATTCGAGTAATTTTTCTGAGATATGCAGGGCAGCATCATTGGCATAGATCTTTGCTTCTGCTACAAAATAGAAGCGCGTGCGGCTTGCTCGCTAGAAATCTCAGTAAGTTGATCAAGTTCATCTAGAAATTCTGCTGCCTCATCTAGTAATAAAATGGCAGCATCGAGCAGGATATTCAGTTTGCCAACTTCTTGTAAGGTGTAATGTTCTTCACTGGCTTTTTCTACACCTGCATCAATAATGGGACGTGCTTTACGAATGCTGGATAAAGTGTCATCAAAAGCTGCTTCGGCGATGCCAACATCAATGGCAACTTGTAGAAGCTGAGAATACGCACCGCGAACATTTGGAGTATCAGCAATAATGCGTTCATCAAAGAATAATGCGGGATCAGCGATGACGTTGTGGAGTTTTACTGTTCCGCTGGCTGTGGTGCGTTGACCAAAGCCATTCCAGTCATTAATCACTTCAACACCAGCAGCATATCGATCAACGATCGCCAATACGGTATAACCTTCAGGATGTAGTGCGCGGATCGCTAACCAATCTGCAAAGCTGGTTCCAGTCGAGTAAAACTTTTCTCCATTTAAAAAGTATTGACCATTTTCCAAGCTTAAAGTGGTTTGAATGGGTTTGGTATCTTTGGAGTTTTTTTCAGGTCCACCATTTGCAATGCGTTTACCTGCCAGAATTTCAGTGTAGATAAACTGTTTTTGTGCATATGAACCCGTGATACTAATAAAATTTAAAAGACCGAATTGGTTTTGTGGAATTTGCCCAACATTGGCGTCTGCTTTACTCAAAATACGAAACACATGGGCCAAAGTTTCATTGGAGACAAAAGCACCACCATATTGTTTTGGAATACGGATACCGCCTAAACCCTTTTGACTAAACTGATTGATTTGTTCCGTTGGCAAAATACGATTTTGGTCTCGTTTATTTCGTTCTTCTAATGCAAAGTCAGCAACTTGATAGGCAGCATTAATGGCCTGCTGATCATTTAAAATCAGTTGTACTGGAGCTTGGATCACTGATTGATTACTGGACATGTAAACACCTCTAATAGATAAGAGGAACTTTACAAAAATTTTACTTTTCCACTAAACCATCAGTTTTGTCTTGTATATCACAATAATTGTTAAGCATTTTTTATGAGAAAAATGAAATAAAAAGTGATATTTAAATTTTAGTGAAAACAATTGTTTATCACTTTTAATGTAAACCTAAAGCTACAAAAACAGTTTTTTTATGACTAAATAGAATAACTTCATCTAAAAAATGTATAGCAAGCTTTAGCCGAAATTAAAAAAGATAGAGCGAAAACGACATTGTAATCATTCATTTTTACTTCTAAAGTAGAGCAAACCTTAGGTTTGATCGAGTAGAAAAATAAATTTGGAGAGTTTATGCGGGTTTTATACCAATTTCCTTTGTCTCATTATTGTGAAAAAGCTCGCTGGTTGTTAGATCATAAGGAATTGGACTATGTGGCACATAATTTAATTCCTGGTTTTCACCGAGCATTTACCTATCTCAAATCTGGGCAATATCTATTGCCGATGTTGAAAGATGATAAACGCTGGGTTGCTGATTCAACACAAATCGCTTTATATCTTGATAGTACTTATCCTGAACATGCATTATTGAGACGTGATGAACAGTTACGTGAGCAAGCTTTAGAAATTGATAAATTATCGGGTGAGCTGGGTGTGCATGTCCGACGTTGGTCATTGGCGCAAGCGTTATCTGTTGGCGATCATCCACTCGAAATTATGATGGGTGAGCAAGGCTATTTACGCCAGTTTGAAAAAATTTCTAAACCAATTTTAAAGAGTTTAGTTTCTTCAAACTATAAGTTAAATCCTCAGAAAGTCGCAAAATCTAAAGTGAGAATGACTGAGCTGATTACCGACCTCAATCAACGCTTGATTGATAATCAAGGGCGTTATTTGGTTGGCGATCGTCTAGGTTTAGCAGATATAGCAGTTTGTTCAATTCTTGCGCCTTTACTCGTGATTAAAGGTACGCCGTGGGAATTGGAAAATGATGATATTGAACAATTCACGGGTGAATTGAAGGAATATCATGACTATTTATTAGATTTACCGCTTGGACAATATGCACAGCGTATTTATGCGACTGAACGTAATGCACGGGTTGATTGGCGCGGTTTATAAGATTTGTTGGTGAATAAAGCCCTGATTGAAAATAATCGGGGCTTTTTTATGAGAAAGAAAAGAGCAAAATAGTCAATAAAGTAAAAAATTATCGGTGAATAAAATTAATTATTAAAAGAAAATTCGTTTTAAATAGAAAATATTAGAAATTATTGCCAAATTTACTTTAAAAAAACTGAAAAGAGGGAAATAATTATAAAAAGTCTTTGCTATCTTATGTTTCAGGGTGTGATGGGGATCGAAACGAGTTGTTCACTATTGGGAGATGAGTTGAACAGTTGCTCAAAAGGTCTTGTTTCGGCTTTGAGACAAAGATAAACCAAAAGTTTATCGGAATCATGTTTGCGTTATCCATGCAGCATCGTCAAAAGTTAAACGAATGTTTTCCCTTGACCCTTAAAAATTACTGAGTGAGCAGTTCCGATAGAAGCATAAATTCAGAGTGAGAACTGTAGAATGGAATTGGATCGTTTTGATAAACAAATTCTTGAAATTTTGACCCATGAAGATGTCAATCTAAATGAGCTTTCAGAGCGTATTAATCTATCTGTAAGTTCAGTGCATCGCCGTATTAAAAATTTAATTGAATCCCAAGTAATGGGGCAACTTAAACGAGAAATTAACTTTAATAAGCTTGGTTTTAGTCTGCACATTCTTTTGCAAGTGTCGCTTAGTAAGCATGACAGCGAAACTTTTGATAAGTTTTTAGAAGAAATTGAAGATATTCCAGAAGTGACCAATGCATTTCTGGTAACAGGGCAGAGTGCAGATTTTATTTTAGAACTGGTAGCGAGAAATATGGATGACTACAGTGAAATTTTATTACGCCGTATTGGTAAGATCGACAGTGTAGTCGCACTTCATTCGAGTTTTGTGATCAAAGAATATAATGTTTTCAACTGTTATAAGCTTTTAAATAAGCTATAAAAAATGCATCTAAAAAGATGCATTTTTACTCACTTGAATCAGTTAAGCATCGAGTTGAGCTAAAACTTCTTCTGTAAATTCCACGTTTGTATAAACGTTTTGAACATCATCAAGATCTTCAAGCATATCAATCATTTTCATGATCTGTTTAGCTTGATCGATATCGTTGATTTCAGCTTTAGTCGATGGGCTCATGACCACTTCGGCATTGTCAGATTTTAATCCTGCTGCTGTAAGCGCATCTTGAACATCACCAAAACTTTCTGGACTAGTGATAACTAAGATACTGTCTTCATCGATCTCGATGTCATCAGCACCAGCTTCTAAGGCAACTTCCATCACTTTGTCTTCTAATGAAACATCATCAAAAGAAATTTCGCCGCGCTTAGTGAATAGGTACGCTACTGAACCGTTGGTACCCAAGTTGCCATTGGTTTTACTAAAGCAATGACGAACATCTGGAACAGTACGGTTTAAGTTATCAGTCATGGTTTCAACGATAACTGCAACACCACCAACACCATAACCTTCATAGGTTACTTCTTTTAAATCATCATTATCTTCGCCACCAGCACCACGTTGGATCGCACGGTTGATGGTGTCACGTGTCATATTCACAGAAAGTGCTTTTTCAACAACGGCACGTAAACGAGGGTTACTCGCCGCATCTGGCCCGCCTAAACGTGAAGCTGTTACGATTTCACGGATGTATTTAGTAAAAACTTTACCGCGACTTGCATCTTGTTTAGCTTTACGATGCTTAATATTGGCCCATTTAGAATGACCCGCCATGGAAGTAACTCCAAAAAATTAAAACTCAAAAAAGTGCGTGAATATTAGCATAGCGATAGTTTTGTTGAAAACCACCGCATTAAGCATTCAAAATTTAAATTCCTGATCATGTATTAAAGATTGATCAGAAAGAATGCAAAAATTAGTTAATCTTTACGTCAATATCGTATTCAGCATAAAGAGCTTTGATTTGTTCCAAATCTTTTTGTAAATCTGTAGGATAAATTTTTCCTAAAATCCCACCTTGTTTTGTACGTGCATTGGCATACATCAAAATAATAGGTACGTTGGCTGCTTTAGCAATATGCCAAAATCCTGTACGAATTGGTTTGCGATCTTCACCATTTTTTGCGCGTGTTGCCTCTGGAGCTATGACTAAATTAAAGCGCTCATTACGCTTAAATAAGTCGACCATTTGCGTCACTATGTCTTTATTTGCTTTACGATCAACAGGAATGCCACCTAGCTTTTCTAAAATAGGTTTAAGAGGACCTTTGAAGAGTTCCTTTTTAATCAATGTATGAACTTTAAGTTCTAAGATTTCAAACAAAGCGAGTGAAAGAATAGTGTCTAGATTTGATGTATGTTCAAATCCAATAATTACTTGTTTCTGTTCCAAAATTGCGGGATCAACTTGATATGTCCAGCCTGCTGCCTTAAAGATTGATTTTCCAATAATTTTTTTCATAGCAGTCATTCATCGTTCAAAAGAATCACAGCAGTTTAATATGACTTATTGTGAAAATATATATATCCTTAACAACCACAACTTCATGATTTCGGCAAATTGAATATTTTTCAAGGAATAGCAAATAATTCTGATCTGTTGATTCAGTGATATGTAAGCTTGTTACCATAACAAACTCGTAATCACAGCATGAATATGCTGAACTCACTTAATTTAGATTCGAGAAAAACTTGGTGAAAAGATTTAAGAAGTGGCTAAAACAAATGATCAATCAATACCAAGTGAGTTCTAGATCAGAGACATCGAACTCTAATATAGCAACTGCATATGATGAAACTGAAGTTGAAGCCATAGTGCCTATGCAAATAAGCCATGCTGGAATGCGCTTCATCATGGAGTTTGAAGATCTGAGATTAAAATCTTATGATGATGGAGCGGGTACTTGGACTATTGGATATGGAACAACGATTTATCCAAATGGAGTGAGAGTTAAAAGAGGTGAGACCTGCACTGAAAGTGAAGCAAAAGCTTATTTTCAACATGATTTACTAAGGTTTCAGTGTACAGTAAATCACCTTGTTAATGTTTCATTAAAGCAAAATCAGTTCGATGCCCTTGTATCATTGACTTATAACATTGGTGAAAATGCATTTAGAACATCAACATTATTAAGGTATCTAAATATGGGTAGGTATTCAGCAGCAGCCGAACAATTTGAGGTTTGGAATAAGGCTGGTGGGAATGTGATGCGTGGATTAGTGAGACGTCGACATGCTGAAAAAGAACTATTTCTAAAATAATTATTGGAGTTCTATTCAATAAATGAAGATTGAAACAGTAAATACGTTAAGGGGGACTTTCTAATAACGAATAGAGCTATCGTAACTCTAACTGGTGATCATCTTGAGTTAGCTTAATTTTAATTTTTCTGTACTTACGCTTATTGGGTTCTATAGCAGAATTCTTTAATTCGTCTGAAAATTTCTTTTGATGCATAAGTTCAGTGTAGGTTTTATAACCTAAAATAATTCGACTTGGATATTGCCCATTTCTATTTAAATAGTACTCAATAGATTGGTTTAATTCTTCTAATATACTAATATTGCACATATTTATAAGATAATCTTAGATTCGATCTTATACTAACATAAAAAATAAGCTTTGTAATGTAAATGCAATATTTAAATTCTATGAAAATTTTATTCGAGAGATTTTAATTTTATTTAATGATTTATCTAATAAGAAATAAGCCCACTTCTATAAGTAGGCTTATTGAGCAAATTTAGTAATATTCTAAGACCGTAAGATGAAAAGTTTATGGTATTTTCAGCTATAAGTTTTGATATTTTTGACTGGAATTAACTAAATAAGCAAAGGGAGTTAAGAGTTCAATGCAAGAACAGAAATATTACTTGCTTGTAAACCTTTTTTACCTTGCATTACGTCAAATTTAACGCGTTGACCTTCAAAAAGTGTTTTAAATCCGTTGTTTGCAATTTCGCTGTAGTGAGCGAAAACATCTTGACCATTATCTGACTGAATAAAACCAAAACCTTTAGTTTCATTAAACCATTTAACTGTACCATTCATACCATTTGACATAATAATATCCTTTCTCTTGATGAGAATAAATTTATAAAAGACTGATTTTAAAATAATAAACTTGAAACTAAAATATCAAATAAGCGGGAAGTATTCATGCAAAATGAGAATTTTAATGAGACAAAAATATATTTTCTTATCGTGTATATTCACTATACGCTTTATATGTGAATTAGCAATCTTTATTTTTAGATTAAAAAATGAACTAATATTAATGTTATGAATTACATAAGATTAATACAGAATATTTTTCTAAAAAACTTAAATAATTGGATGCGGGGGTTGGATTTGAACCAACGACCTTCGGGTTATGAGCCCGACGAGCTACCAGACTGCTCCACCCCGCACCAGTGAGTTGACTTTATACGCGGTATAATTGATAAGGTCAAATAAATCTTCAATAAATAATGCTATCTGAAGTATTTTTAACCTTTATTGAAGTTTTAACATGATTTTATCTATAATTAATAGATCTTATCTTGACCTACTAATCGTGTTTTAAAGCGGCGATGGAACCACATATATTGTGTTGGTTGAGTACGAATTTGATTTTCTAATATTAAATTTACACGAGTCGCATCATTAATTTCATCATTTGTAGGAAAATTCTCAAGCTGCTTCTCTAATAAAATATGATACTGAGGATTTTTAATATCTCCAGTTCGATAGAAAAATAAAGGAATCGCTACAGCATTTGCAATTTTAATTAGACGCCTATATGCGGTTAATGTTGCTGCCTGTACACCGAAAAAGGGGGCCATCACACCTTGTTTCAGTCCAAAATCTTGATCGGGACTATACCAGATAGCTCGTCCAGCTTTTAGACTGCTAATTAACCCTTTCATATCATCTTTTGGGATTTGATGTTTATAGCTAGATGCTCTGCATCTTGTAATCATCATATCAAGTAGAGGGTTGTTTTGAGGGCGATAAACTACATCTAGATCAAAGAAGCGACTACTGATAAATCCTCCAGCATCCAGTAGCGTGGTATGACTTCCTAATAGTAATATTCTATGTCCTTTTGCTGAGTTAATGTGTTCGATACCATGGATATGAATTCTATTTTCATACCATTTAGGGCAATACCATGCATTTAATGCTTCAAATACTCCAAGCATGGTATTGAAAAAGACCTCTTGACCATCTTTGTATAATGATTCAGCATCTTTTTCGGGAAAACATATCATTAAGTTTTTAAGTGTAGTTTTTCTTCTTGAATGAAGATATTTCCATGCTAATTTTGCTAAACAATTTGCAACTCTGTGCTGAATAGACCAAGGTAAAATTGCACCGATCATAAGTAGGGATATTGCAATCCAAATACCCCAGTATTTGGGCAGTAAAAAAGCCCACTGAAACTTTCCTGCCTCATAATGTTTGTTGGTTTTCATAGCAGTCTATTTCGTTTAAAAAACTCACCAGCCTAGCATATTTTAGATTTATTTGTTTTAGAGAAATCTTTACTTCTAGAAAAGCATATTCACTATATTCTTAAGTTATTATTTTACATTAGATTAATTTATCTAGAATTGAGGTGTTATTCACGGTTCAATTCTTTGGGTAACGTTCATCTGATGGCGAACAGTACTTATATTTTCGTAAATGATTTTACGCATACGATTGATAGCGCCTAAAGGTTTGTGTTCAGGCAAGGAATGCCAAGGTGTAAATGAAAGATTCTCACAGAATTGATTTTGTTCTGGGGTGTCAAACTCTTGTTTAGGAATGTTTATGATTGCAACAGTATAAAATGGCGCGATTGACTCTTTCCACTCGGTCATTGAATCTTCGACAGACATGTTAGATGACGTTCTTGGTTGAACCATAAATTCCATACAAACATTTTTTTCCTGTAAGGTGCTTCTAAGCGCTGTTCTTAAATAATCAGGGTTTGTTTGTTTAGTTATAAACTCGGAAGTCTGTGTGCATGGTTTAACTGAGTATTTTACTGCTTTTCTATCAGCTCCTGATCCAAGTTGATAGGGAACCATCGACCAATAACGACTATTTATTGGATTAGTTATTTTTGAGTTCGCGGCACTAAAAGCATTTTTTGTACCTTTAAAACCAAGTGTAAAAGGGAGTTTTAGTTTTTTTAAGATACTATCACTGCTGGTTGCATCCACAAATTTAAGATATCGACTTGCATTATCTGCAAAGAAAACAGGATGATTAATCATAATAAAATCTTGAGTCGTGGCATTTTTTTCATTTTCTAGAATTTTATTGCCTGTAACGCCTAAAATTTTAATCGCCATGCCGCGAGCATCTTTTTCATAGTCTGCTTTTGAAGCATCGCTAGATGCATTTGAAAAACGGATCCAAGCATCATAATTTTTATTGGGTATGAAAATGCCATGTGCAAATTTTTCGGCTAAATTTGGTAAAACTTTGAATTCTGCTTTCACACAACCATGGGCTTTAGGATGAGCGTCTCGCAGTGCTAATTTTGTTGCGTATTGTTTGCGAATAGTTTCTTCAATATGTTGAGAAATTTCATAGGCGAGTTTCTCTTCGTTGTCTTGAAGCTTCTCACCTAAAAAATGATCGGGTGTTGGGTATGAGAAATTTGTTTTTTTGGGGAGTTGGACGTATCTACATCATTTAATTTGATAGGAGCTGAGCTACAACCTATGCTAAAAAGTGTTGAAGAAGTAACTAAAATGAATAAAGCATTTCGAGAAGTATTTTTGATTATTTTCATAGTTTTAACTCATTTAGCATTATCAAATTCTAGTGCTTATTCTAAATAAAGTATATTTAAACACGAGTGTTTTTATTATTCATATACAATTGCTTGCACAAATGCCATCGTAAAAGTCTAGGAAATTTCCTACTCTTAAATAGATTATTGTAGATTTTATAGAATAGACTTCTTGCAAAAATCAAAAAACGATGGTAATC
>NZ_JADKPY010000065.1:0-1238 GCF_015351505.1 Acinetobacter sp. SK-43 | reverse complement strand
TGATCCTAGCCAAAATAATGGACAGCACGTCCCTCTAAAGATAACGTAACTTTAATCTTTGGAGATTCAAGAAATGGCTAAACGTTTTAGTCCTGAATTTAAACAGCAAGCGATTGATTATGCACTTTCAAACTCCCACGAACCTATAGCTGCAATCGCCCAGAAATTAGGTGTGGGTTATTCAACTTTAGACAAATGGATTCGTGAAGCCAATCCAGTGGGTTCAAGCAAACGTCAACTTTCACCAGAACAACAGCGGATCTTAGAATTAGAGAAAGAAGTCAAACAGCTCAGGGAAGCCAATGACATCTTAAAAAAAGCGCATGTGTACTTTCTGACAGATCATGCCAAGAAAAGTACACGGTAATTCAAGATCTGGATGTGAATGAAGTCAATGTATCTTCTGCCTGTAAATGCCTGGGTGTCAGCACTTCAGGCTATTATGCCTGGCGAAAACGCCAGGCCAATCCAGCGCAGAAATATAATGATTTAAAAGCCGTATATTGGCAGCATCATGCACGATTGGGTGCACCTTCATTGGTACATGACATGCATGATTTAGGTTACAGCATGAGCGAACGAACCGTTGGAAGAATGCTTAAAAAGCTTGGTTTACGTAGCAGGATTGCACGTAAATACAAGCATACGACTGATTCAAACCATCGTTTGCCTACAGCGCCTAACTTGTTGGATCGTCAATTTACGGTCAATGAACCCAATAAGATCTGGACAACGGATATTACCTATATCCGTACTAAGCAAGGTTGGCTGTATTTATGTGTGATGCTAGATTTATTTAGCCGTCGTATCGTGGGGTGGCAAACCAGCCATCGAATAGACCGCCAGTTGGTGTGTGATACGTTTAACTATGCAATGGCTCGTCAGGGTTATCCAACTGGTGTTATGGTACATTCAGACCAAGGTTCACAGTACTGTAGTCGTGATTTTAGAGCGCTGTTACTGACAAATGATTGTACTCAGAGTATGTCTAGACGTGGAAACTGTTGGGATAATGCAGTGACTGAAAGCTTCTTTCATACATTAAAAGGTCATGTGGTACATGGCAGTGTATTTTCGACTCGAAAAGAAGCGAATGCTGTCTTGTTTGACTATATTGAAATTTATTACAATCGGATCAGAAGACATTCTGCAAACGGCTGGTTAAGTCCAGAAGCCTTTGAACAGAAATATATTAAAAGTTTAGAGGGGCTGGTTGTCCACGATACTGTCTAGGATCA
>NZ_JADKPY010000064.1:0-723 GCF_015351505.1 Acinetobacter sp. SK-43 | reverse complement strand
CACATCTTTTTAAGTCTGGTATTTTCGGCTTCTAGCTCTTTCAGTCGAGCCATTAATGATGTATCCATACCACCATATTTGGCACGCCATTTATAAAAGGTAGCATTACTCATACCATGTTCACGACAAAGGGTGGCAACAGGCGTGCCAGACTCCGCTTGTTTCAAAATAGACATAATCTGACTGTCAGTAAATTTAGATGTTTTCATGCAGAATCTCCTGCTTTGATCTTAAGAGAAAATTCTACTTTTAGATCCTATTATTTTTAGGGGGGATTACCAGTAACTTGTAGCCTCTGACTTCCATGTAATACCCACATAAATAAAATGCTTTAAAAGTAATAAATGATTACTTTAATTATCGTGTGAATTTTATATTGGAAACTTATCTTTATGCGTCAAAATGAAAGATACTTTAGTCTAAAGAGAAGCATCATTTCTATTTAAATACTTTCTTTGCTTAGTCGTAAAATCTTTATATTAAAGAAATTAAGATAGCGATTTAATATAGTAAACTTTTATATAAGTTAGATAACTAATTGGTCAGAATGAAATATGAGAAAGACTTATCACTTACCGTAATCTATACGGTAATTATTGAGAATGCATCAGAAGAGGTAATAATAAGCTCAATCAAAAAATTGTTATATTGAAATAGTGAACCGTACCGGGTTTGTCGGAGACTTTTTATTTAAGTTAGGCCACCTGACCTAACAGATTAATT
>NZ_JADKPY010000063.1:0-47845 GCF_015351505.1 Acinetobacter sp. SK-43 | reverse complement strand
ATAGTCTCTCAGAATATTGAGTCTCCGACAAACCCGGTACGGTTCATAGTTTTGAAATGATTTGAGAAAAGATTGTGGTGCGCTCAGCGGAAACAATACTTTGTGATCAAGCTATTGATAATAAAAAATATTTTATTTTTATATTTTAAATATACCGTAAAATATACCGTAAAGATTTAAACTACCCTAAATTGCAAAGGCGCTTTAAGCGCCTTGTTCTTTCAAATTTTCTATCTCTGAAGGGGAGAATCTAATGCTGCTATTTCGCCCTTTACCTAACTTTATTCGAGTCAGTAACCCATCATTTATATATCTATATAGAGTGGTGCGAGATATACATAAGATACGCTGCACATCACTTGCGGTCAATAATACTTCTGTCATCTTCACCCCTCCGCATCCGCTTTTGGTTCTAATACAACCCCTTCATAGGTTCCATCTCCACCACAGTTGAGACAATGTGTGTAAATACCTAAACCATCACCATCAGGACTAAAGTTATCAGGAATTTCACCAGTAAATTCAGTGCCTCCCAAGACTCCTTTTTTATGTGTATGCGGTCCTAAACCATAATAAGGAAAAATACACTCACCATTACCATCATCACAATATTCGCAAGTTTTGATTTTTTGATTACTCATTTCCGCCCCTTGCTGCTTCTAGCATTGTTTCCCAGATTGATGCTGCATCATAACGATAGCCTTTGTCAGCTAAAGCCAATCGATTTCCCTTTATAAGCATTTCCTCTGTCGGCTCAACAGGAACCACCACGCAACCTTTTAACTTTTCCGCTTCGTGGGCTTTGGCTGCTTGCCACATTTCCCATAATTGATAAGCTTGGGTTTTCAACCACCAAACTTTATTGTTTTCATTTTCAAGTATGACGTACCCAAATGGGTCGGTGTTTGTGTAAGATTCAGCCCAGCAACTTACTACATAGCTTTTCATTGCTTCTTCTTTAAAACGCTCAATTTCAGCAATTAACACTTCTCTTTCTTTCTGAATATCCATCACGCCACCTCAACTTTTAAAATGTACTTTTGACCGCCACTGGTGAACTCAATTGATTCGCCTTTACCCAACAAGTAATGTCCAACTGCTTCCAAATTTTTAAGACTCAAGCCTGTTTTGAATCTTGCTCTACGTCGGTCACACTCAAGACAGATATTTGACTTCACAGATCGCTCTGACGTTCCGCATGACTTGCATGGAGCAACAGGTTTATAGCTTTTTAAATTTTGCTTTTCAGCTCGTGTACGCAAAATGTGATTCTGATGACTATTAGGGCGTTCTGTGCTTTGCAAAACGGTATCTGCATTGCAGTAATTAAACTCAGTCTTATTAGTATTCACAGCCATCTGGATCTGACCACCATTTGCTACAAATTTTGCTACTTCTTCTGAGTAGTCGGGTTTGATTTGATTACTTATCATCACGCCACCTTCTTCTTAAAGTTAGCCTCTTTAAATTTTGCATTCACGATTAGATCTTCGATTTCACCAGCGCTGACATTTTCATAAATGTGAGTCATCTTGCTCCCGAACACAGTTAGTGTTCGGGTGAGGGTTGAGTATTTGAATTTCATGGCAGATCCTCGTCATTTATTGAAACTGACAAAGCTTTTTCTAGCTCTAATCGACGTGTTCTTACATGACGCATCATTTCAGGTTGAATAACTGGATCTAAACTTGAGACATCTATTTCAAGTGCATCAAGAACAGTTAGGTCAGGTGCATTCTGAATACGAACCATTAGCGAGGGTTGTTCTGTAGATTTACTTTGTTGAAGTACTTCAAGACGTTTGTGCATATATTGCAGCAAAGGTGCTCGTTGTTCCTCAGTCCATAGATTGGTGTACTTAACAACTGCATTAACTTCAGTTGGAGTTTTTGACTCATCAACACGTTGTTTTAAAGTAGCCAGTTTCTCCTGGTATTCAGATTCATCATTAGCTAACTTCTTAGAGTTATTTTCTAAAGTAACTTCATCGATTTCTTTAGCTTTATTAACAACAGCTGCGGCAACAGCATCAAATGAAGTTGGATTATTCTGAATTTCAGATTGTGTTGCTATCTCATCCAATGTCTTTTTTTCAACATCATTTGAGGTTGGTTTTTGATCACCAACTGGACCGATGATGTCATCCAATGAAACTTCATCGTTAGCAGCATGAGTAGATTGCTGCACAACACTACTAGAATCATTCTGTTTTTTGGATGCTCGCTTTTTTTTCGATTGCTCCACTATTTCTAAATTAACCTGAATAGGCGTGCCACCAACAGCCTCACAAAATGCTTTGTATTGTAGTTGAGCATTTTCAAAATCACGTTGAGCAAATCCAGCATGAATCCCATCGACTAATTCATCGATGTTTTCATTGAATTTATATTGCTGAATCACAGCATGAGGTTGAATTAAAAACACGTCTTGTCCTTGTTCGATTTCTTCAATCGTTAAAGGCTTAGTAAAAGTAATACCTGCTAACTCAAGCATTTCAACTTGAATGCAAAATTCATAATTAGGCAAAGCAAAAACTTTCGCTGGCATCTGATCAAGTGTGCTGAAATCTTTATCAGCATGAAGAGAGCCATTACCAGCGTAACGGCACAGAACGGTTTTACCTTTTTGAAGTGCAGCGAAAGCTTCTTGTGCATTTAAAATATTAGTCATCTTCTTATCCTTTTAATGCTTTGCGTAAATATGGATCTAAGTCATCTTGTTTAAGTAACCAGGTAACATAATCGGCAGGAATGTCTTTAATAGCCGTGCCTTTGTGTTTGCCAAAGGTCAGATGCGTAGGGATGCGGGCTTGTTCAGAAAACAAGAAAAGGGATTGCATGTCTTTAACACCAAGTACTTTGCAAATATTCTTTAATAGAACTGCCGTAAGCAAAACATCCTGTTTAGCGTTATGTGCATTTCGAATGCTTTGTCGTGCTTTTTCAGATCCATTAGTAAATTTGTAGATTAGTGCTGATAAGTTATGTGCATCATCTGGCCAAACCATACGCGCCAAAGCTAAAGTACAAATCGCTTTAGCATTGATAGCCTTATCGGCTAGTTTTATAGCTTGAATGTCGTAATCAACATTGTGGCCAATAATGAATTGAATACCATCAGGTAAACGGAAAGTTTCGTAGCTTGGCTTTCCAGCAATGTCTGATTCAAGAATGTGATGCACAGCCATAGCGCCGTAACTAATCGGTTCAGGACATGAAAAATACTCATCAAAACAAGCATCTTTATTAACGACCAATTCACCGTTTTCAAAGTAGACAGGAACATGGGCTATCTCGATTGGATAGCCGTTCATGTCATGAGTTTCAGTGTCTAAAATTATTGCGCTCATGCATGTAATTCCTGTTTAGCTAGGTTGTCGATTTCCTGTTTTACAGCTTCAAGTTTTGAAACTTCGATTTGAGTTAATGCATCTAAGCCAAGGTATTCACATACGCTTTTGATATCCAAGCCACGCTCAGCAATAAAATCTTGGAGTTCATCTCTTTGAGCATCACTGATGCCTAAAAATTCAGGAGGGCTAATCCATTTATTTTGTTCTTTATCAAAAGTGCAATTAAGAGCTTTGGCGCGTTGCAACATAGCTTGTCGCATGTTCTGGTAATACATATGGTCTTTAACTAATGACTCAGTTAGCTGGTTTAGATCACCCGCGTGTTCAGCTTCATTGCAACTTTGTTTCCAGTTCTCAAATTCCTCAAAAGCTTTAGCAGCTGCTAATTGAGATGGTGTAAGGGTATTGATGTGGGCTTTTGCTTGTGAGATGAGTTCAGCCAAGAAAGTTGGACTGGTTTTTAAATCTGGAACCCAAACTTCACCAGTTTCACCACCTAATGCACCAGCATTTTTTGCATGATGAGTATCGGTAGGATTGAAACTTATTACGCGAGCTGGTTTACCTTCTTGGGTTCTAACAGTGGTTAAATAACCCATAACATCAGCTATTCGATAAAGCTCATTTCGGTTTTTCCCACCTAGATCTGGGCGATGTATAGTCTGATCACCATTTTCACTTTCAACTGCATGGGCTATGAAAACAACATCTTTACCCATGGCAATAAGCATATGAACATAACTCTTAAAGATATTATTGGCTGAACCTTGGGCTTTAAGCTTTAATGTTCCATCTTTTTGGCGATTTTCAGAGATTCCGAGAAGGTGAGTCTTAATACACTCAAGCATTGCACCCACTGTATCAATTACTACAGTATTAAAAGGTGCTAGATCCTGTGGAGTTAGATTTGCAATATCAGTCCATTTTTGAACTGGAATAACTGCTCCACGACGTAACTCACCAGTACGATGAGCACCTTTGTCAAAGTCGAATGAAACTGCTTTATCTGCAGTAAATCCCATTGAGGTTTTACCAAGACCAGGATCAGCATATATATAGGTAATGATTGCATTAACCTGTAGAGGCTGATCAGAAGTAATAATATTAAGAGCCATGATTACAACCCCTTATTAGATTTAGCGTTGTTATAAGACATGCGTTGGTTTGCACTGTACGGAGTGCGTTGAAAGCATTCTTTAGAAAACATTTCTGCACGTTCTTTTTTGCGTCGGAACTCTACTTCTTGTTGTAAGTTGCGAAGTATCCAAGGCTTAGCTTTCAACAAATCAGGATCTGCAGGTGTACCGCCTTTTTCGGTTTCAAGACGAATATCAGTAAGGCGATAATTTGTAGAAAATGTTTGTGGCCCAAGGCGGACGTGATAGCGACCTTTTTCATCACGGGTAATGAACTCGCGGAATGGGGTGGTGAAGTGCTTCTTTTCCATTAGATCACCTCCGCCAATTTATTCTTTTCAATGTATGCAGCTAGTTGAGCATTGATGTTTCTGTGATCGTCGTAGATCGTGAAGTCTTTATAGTTGTTGCCGTTAGCATCAGTGATTTGACCAATTTCAAGATTGATTATTTCAACTGCAGTGAATTCCGAACCAGGTACACCATAACTATCAGGATGGGTATCAAAAACAAACTTAACTGGTACACGAAAGCCGTCAAGATTGATAACAGCTTCACCTGTGATATCTGAAGTTAACTTGAGCGTCATAACGCCGTAATAACTCGGATTGACGTTTACTATTGAAGGTTGGCTTGAATGTGCTGTTTGATAGTCACAAGATGAAACAGCCGATGCTATTCCGAATATCAATAAGCTTGAAGCTGCCCATGTCCCTAATACAACCTTACCGAAAGGCAAAGCTGAATTGCTTTGAATTGTGTTTTGTTCCATAATCTACCTCATGTGTAGTGAGAAGCCCTGTTTGATGTGAGAGTCGGCAGGGCTTTTTTTGTTTCGATAATTAAAGCATACTTTAATGAATTGGTTGTGTAAAGCACACTTTAATAATTATTTTAAACTTTGCTTTAATTTGTGCTTTAATAGACAAAAGAAAACCCACCGCTGGGGTGGGTTAGATGGAGTTTATTGGGATGAATAAAAAAGAATTTCGAGCAAAACTATATCAAACGTATATCGGTTTAGGTATTCAAGATCATGCCGTTATACAAGGGTACATCAAGGCTGCTGAGACTTTCGTATTTGAAAACAACCAAATTAAAGTGAGCGGATTTGGTATTCTTAATTACAAGAGTAGTGCTAACGAGAACCCAACTATGGGTTCACGCGTACTAGGTAATAATGAACATCAATCAAACCATATAGCAGATTCAGGTCGAAATCGTATTGAGGCCTCAGCAAATACAGTTATCAATAATTTAGCTGAATTAGTCGAAGAAAAGAGGTCTAATGCCAAGGGCGCCCTTAAACTTATTTATCAACATCAGTTTGCAACTGTAGATGAGTTAGTTCAGTTCATGGCGCGGCTGGCTTATGGTGATGAAAACATTACTGGCTCTTCGTTGAAGTAATACAGGTTATAGCTGATATATTGGCCATGACAGTAGTTTTGCAAGTCAGCTAAGACAGACGCTGACTCTGAAACATCAAACATAAAAGAGCTACTAGCCATTCTCTTAACCCCATTTAATTGTTTTTTATTTAGGTAATTCATTTCCTCATCAGTAAATATTTTACCGTTCGCAACAAATAATACTTTCATTTTCTCTCCACCCGATCTGTTGTCATGACTGTGTCGGGTTCACAGTTAAAGGTATTTATAAATGATTAATTCTATTGTTATAAATCCACCAAGAAAGAGTGTTTATGTTGATTTAAAAACAAATCACGATACTTTCTTTGTTGATGTAGGAAATCTATATCTTGAGTTTTCTAGGACATGCCAAGATACGTTCCAATTAATAAAATCGCATTCGGCAGTTTCTCTAAACCTTCATCCAATAATTTCATGGTCAGGTGTTTTATGGACTCGGAAGGCAGCTCTTGAAGCACACCATGCAATTTCTGCTTATCAGCAGGCGATAAGCAGCTGAAGCCTTGTTAATACGCTCAATGATTTGATTCATAATTTGTTGTGGATGCATAAGTATTCTCTATTTTTAAATTTACCCCGCCCGCCAAAACTGGCGACCTATTACTTTAAAATTCCTTCCATTTTCTTCACTTACAATTCTGTCTGGAAACTTTTCATTCAAGCTATGAAGCACCAAAGAGCCGTCAGCTTCTTTAAATATTTGCTTCAACATGCCTTCGCCAGCTAAATACACAGCGTAAATTTCACCATCAATAATGTCTGTTTGCGCTAAGTTGATACCAACTAGGTCACCATCCTTAATGAAATCCGCCATGCTTTCACCTTTGGCTTTAATGATTTTCATGGTTTTTTCAGTAACACCTTTGTCTTTCATAAATGAAGGTGAAAATGGGATTTTTCCATTAATGGTATCAAAGTGAAATTCAATTGATTCGCCAGCGCCACATGAAAAGACAGCCTCAACAACATCGATCCAAACAAAATCATCTTTGTGGTCTTCGGTTGCAACCACGGTATCTACAGCAACAAGTGGATCAGACTTAATAGTTGAATCAACATCGTCCAGCATTTTAAATTTTGAATCGCCAGCTAGCCAGTGTGGGTTTACACCCAAGTACTGTGCAGCCTTTGCGTTTTTTAAACTATCAAGTGAGTTGGTTTGTCCGTTAATCCATTGACCTATGGCGGCAACTGACACACCACAAAACTTTGCCATTTCACTTCTTTTTAATTTCTTTTCGTTTCTGGTTTTCAAGAAATGGCTAATAGCAAGGTTAATCCTATCCTGAAGAGTGTTCATAAATAAAACCCACTTTAAATTTAAAGCTAGCTTACAACATGAATAATAAAGCTTGCTTGCAAATATATATTAAAGTATGCTTTAAAAATAAAGCGTACTTTGAGGAATAAAAGTGAAAGTACTGATTAAGACAAGTGATGCTATGAAATTCTTCAAAAATGCATCCCACTTAGCAGATGAGATAGGGGTTACTCCACAAGCTGTAAACCAGTGGGGGGAGTATGTTCCAGACCCATCCGTTGGAAAAATTATGGCTTTGATTCCCAGTATTCATTTTGAAATACGCCGTGATAAGTCAGTTTCATCTATAGCTCCCGCATTAACTGCATAAATCAATTATCAACCAATTGATTTTATTTAAACACGTTCAAAGGAAGCATAAATGAACATCATCGATGCGGCATATCACACGGTGCATGACTACCCAGGTGGGGCAAATGCTCTAGCGCCAAGACTCGGCATTAAAAGCCCAGCCGTGCTGAATAGCAAAGTGAATCCGAACACGGATACACACCACATTACGCTTGCTGAAGCTTCAAAATTAATGGGAATCACAAACGATTACCGCATTTTGCATGCACTTAATGCAGATCACGGCAAGGTTGCAATTGATATACCTAAAATTCCTGAATGCCGCGACACAGCATTGACTGAACTAGTGCTAAACATGGGGATCAGTGGCGGTGACATTCAATCTGTATTCAAAGAAATGATGTTGGATGGCCGTATAACTCGTGGTGAAGCGGTGGATATGTCACGAGTCATAAACAAACTGCACAAGATATTGGCTGAACTGGATGCCAAGGTACACGCCTGTGTTGAAGGCAAAGAAAAAGCCTGATGGATTAGATCAGGCTTAGGCATCCAAATCTATAGCGAGATTGAACAAGATGAATATATCAAAACATCCATGCGCTAACAAGTGCAGTGAATTTAAAGAAGAGCAATGCAAAACATGCCTAATCATAGGTGATGATCAATACATTGAGAATCACATATCACCCAATTGTAGAAACATCTCAAATGATGAGCATATCCATTTGAGCAATGCTTTGGCTGCACAAAAGGAGATCTCATGAACTCTAAATTTCAAAAGCAACCTGAGTTTAAACAAGATCAACAAGTTCAATCTTTTTATGAGCCTGCATTGCGATTGCTTGATCAGTTGTATGAAAACAAGAAACGTAATCTACGTTCGAAAGGGTATGACGAGAACAATGCTGCAGTTACCAAGGTTGAGTTTTCAGAATTAATGGCACGTCAATTTCGAATTACTCAATGGTTAGCACAGCAAGTTTTAACAAGTCTTATAAAGGCCGATCGGGTTCAATCATTTGGTGGCTATGTTAAGCCTAAGGGTGGTGATGTGTGAGATATGCAGCTAAAAGAAAACAAGACATAACTGTTTCTAAAGCGCCTATTGAAAACATCATACCGCTTGAGAAACCAGTCAAAATTTACACAGCTAAAGAGTTAGCTGCTATGCCTCTGTCTCAAATGAATGCAGCGATAGAAGCTCAAGAGAAATTTTACGTGCTTGAAGAATCTACCCATATGGGAGAACAAGCAATATCAGTTCGCCGTCTCATGGAAGAAGGACATGAACTTATTCAGGTAATAGAGAAATCCCGTACCCGCTACAAGATCCAAAACGAATTCATTCCACCAAGAATTATTCGTCAGTTGGAAAAGCGTGGTCTGGTGAAACTAAAGGCGGTGAAGTAGATGTATAAATACCTACACCATATAAGTGATTTTATGGTCGATACAGCACACCTTTCACCTCTGGAAGAGTGTTTCTATCGCCGTGCAATCGACTTTTATTATTTAAATGAAAAGCCATTACCCAAAGAAACCCAGTCGGTTTTTCGTCGGTTACGCGCAATAACCCAAGAAGAAAGAGATGCGGTTTTAAATGTGCTTCAAGATTTCTTTTTTGAATTAGAAGATGGTTTCCACAATAAACGCTGTGATGCTGAAATTGCTGAATACCATCTGAACGCTAATAAAAATCGTGAAAATGGTAAAAAAGGTGGTCGTCCACCTAAAAATAAACCTAAAGAAAATCCAATTGAAAGCGAATTGGTTAATCAAGAAAACCCAAAAGAAACCCAGTCGGATATTTTAGGTTCTGAAAGTGAAACCCAAAAAAACCTTAACCGTAAACCGTTAACCGATAACCATAAACCAAATATTAATACACACACACTAAGCGAAAACGAAAATTTTGATCAGAGCGATTCTTGGAAACCTGAAACTGAAATTTTGTTGAACGTAATTCGACAAAGTGTAGGTGTTCAAGCTGAACAGGTTATCGCTATGGCTGAATACGAATTTCACTTAGGTAATTTCAATGCCCATTGGGAAAACAAAACCGATCTCACCGATAACCAGCGAACATACAAGTTTGCAGCATGGTTAATTCAGGAATTTAAAAAACCACCGCAAACAAAAACCAAACCTGAAAAACCAAAGCAAACTGGCCTGAATGTCAACGAGGCATGGAATAAACCACAGGAACCTGTTGTGTACAACGAAGCACAGTTACCTGAATTGACTGAGCAAGATGTGGAGGAATGGATGTGATGAATAAGCAAGAATTTACTCAAACACAGATTGCTCAAGCACAGCAGTTTTGTCAAAAGCACAATCGCAAGATGGTTATTTCATTGGGTACTGGTCATCCAATGTGTCCTGATTGTTGTTATGAAAAAACAAACGCTGAACACAGCAAAGAGCTGAGAAAGTCTATACATGACAAGCACTTTTCAGGTGCAAGAATTCCACAACGGCATGTACTGAGTGGATTTAAAAATTACTTAACAAACATTGAGACCCAAAAAATAGCGAAGCAAAAGACTCATGGTTTTGCAAAGACCATACTTGCTGGCCAAATAACAAATTTAGTTATGGTGGGCAATACAGGCACGGGTAAAACGCATTTGGGTTGTGCTGTAGCAAACAACTTACTCAGCAAGGGTATGTACGCACGATATGTCACCAGTGAATACATGGCGAATGATATTGCTGAAGCATATGCGCGTACTGATGACAATGAGCGTAATTCAATCTTTCGTTATGTCGATACTGATTTATTAATTTTAGATGAATACGGTTTGCATGATCGACATGAAAAACGACCACGCTTACTTGAAATGGTGCACAAAGTTCTATACGCACGTTATGACGCTATGAAGCCAACGATGTTGATTTCAAATATGTCCTTAGCTGAGTTGAAAAATGACCTAGGTGATCGACTATGGTCTCGATTTCAAGATGGTGGTTTGACCGTAGTTGAGTGCAACTGGACTGACGCTCGGGTGAACCCATGACCTCAATGAGCATCGATCAGTACCGCCGTGAAATTCTTAAGCAAGGTGATAAAGCCAAGGTAGCTAAACGCAACAAGTTTAATGCCCAGAAAATTGAACTAGATGGAATGACATTCGACAGCAAAAAAGAACACAAGCGGTATATAGAGCTAAAAGCAATCCAGCAACGAGGCGAAATCTTTGGTTTAGAACATCACACTAAATTTGAGCTTGCACCAAAAACCAAAATTGAGGGAGAGAAAAGGGCAAAACCTGCATTACGTTATTTTGCAGATTTCACTTACTACAACACCCGAGGTGAATACATTGTCGAAGATGTGAAGTCAGCAGCAACAAGAAAATTAGCGAGCTATCGCAATAAAAAACATCTTATGAGCACAGTTCATGGGATCAGCATCACAGAAGTATAGGAAGATAGATATGTTAATTGAAAAGTTTGATTTTTTAGAATTGTTGCGACTCGCTATAGCTCAGAGTAACGGTAAAGGGAAAATAACAAAAGATGTGGTGTTGGGTGAAATAGCTTTGATGCCAGTTCAAGCTAAGAAATGGGCTGAGTTGCTTTTAGAGCGTGTTGATTTCGAAAGGATCGCAGTTGTCACTGATGCAAAGAAAATCTATGAAACAAATATTATTAACGGGAAGGAAGTAAAAAAACGAATTGAAGATATACCAGGTAAAGTTGAATTTAAAAAAGGTGAAATTAATTCTGCAGATTTTTTCCGAGTTCGAAATGTTTTAGCAGGTAAGATCCATAAAGAAATGATCAAGAAGAACTTTAAGCCAAACAATTCTCAAGGTGATTTAACCAATATTGCCAAAGGAATTGCAGAGGTGGTTTTACGTGGACGTATATTTACTAAAGCGATGTGTAGTCATTGCCAAGGTATAGGTAAGCTTGAGCTTTATAACGAAAAAGGTCATCCAAATAATTCTAAATTTTGTGAAAAGTGTAAAGGAACTGGAAAACGTCCTTATACATTGCATGAAAAGATCACAATCGCAAATTTAAAGGTTTCTAAGTCTGGTTACTCTGAACGGTATGAATCATATGAGTTAGTGGCAGAAGGCTGTATTGAGAATTGGGAAAATAGCATTAGAAATTGTTTAGCACGATCTTTTCATTTTGATCCTGAAGCAATTTTACTAGCTTGACATAAACAGAACGGTTCAGTATAAGTATTTCTACAATGGGCGTTTTATGAATTGGTCGCCCTAAAAGAATTTGAAAGCTCGCATTTGCGAGCTTTTTTGTTGCCTAGAGAAAAGTGAGAATTAAAATGGAAAACCAACATCGTAAAATCAAAGGTTATCGTGAATTGACTCAAGAAGAAGTTGATTTAATGAATCGCATCAAAGAGAAGGGCGCTGAATTACTTGCACTTCAGGCTGAGCTTGCTGGTCGCTTGGACACAGATGTAGAAGTTAAATTGGCAAATGCACGTCAATCAATTAAAGGGCATGAGTATGAAGGTCGGCCTTACAATGTTTATAACGGCAACACCGATGAATGTCATGAATACCGACGCTTTGAAGAAGCTGAGCCTTTGCGCTGGGCAGCAATTGGTAAAACTGATATTCAAACAGGAATTATGGCTTTAGTTCGGGCGGTAGCACAGCCAACAAATTGCTAATCCTCTTAGAATATTTTCTTTTGCCGAACGAATTACGGCACATAAGCCCTTCGCATACTAGGTGTTGAAGGGTTTTTTCTTCTTCGGGGTGTGTATGACAGATAAAGTGCAGGCTAGACAAGACTTAGAATTTTGCAGCACTGAGCTGTCTAAGTACCAAAACTTAAGTCGATCAGGTTTGACTCTTAATGAGTTGCAGGCGATCGATGGCATCATGATTAAGTTGAAAGAGCGGATTAAGAATTTAAGGCGAGCTTTGTATACTTAATGGGTCTGCGGACAACATTTAACGCACTTGTTGGCGAAACAGGTAGCCATTTATAATTACATGTGGTAACGCAAAAACATTGACCGAATATGCTAATTAGCATAATATTCGCACATACCGCTAATAATTAGCGGTTCAGCGCCAATCATTCAACCTAATTAATAAAAGTGTCTGTATATGTGTTTAACCGAAATTGAAGCTAAGCATAAGCTTAGAGAGATTGCTAAGGACACTAGAAAGATCAAACTAACAACGCATGTTAGGGAGAGGATGAAGGAGCGCGGTATCTCGCTCAAACAGATTATCTGTTGTTTTGAGCACGGAGATATTACGGAGGGTCCATACCAAACTACTCGCGGAGATTGCCAGATGAATGTATCAGTTCGAACGGCTGGTGAGTATGTCACAGCTGTAGTTGTGATTAAGGTCCGCGAGAGCGGGGACTTTTCTATTGTTGTTACTACATTTAAAGAATAGGCACAGTTATGTATCACTATGAAGAGTGTGGTTTAAGCAATGTTTGGCTAGTTGATGGTTTTGAAATTGAAACCGATGAAGAATATGGCGACTTAGTATCTATTGCCTCAGTAAATGAACTTCATAAAACAATTGGCCTGTATTTGATTAATGAAAAACCAAAGCTTAATGGTGAAGAAATTCGCTTCTTGCGTAAAGAATTAAATCTTTCGCAGAAAAATCTAGCAGGAATTTTAAGTGTTAACGAGTCAACAGTCCGTAACTGGGAGAGTGACCGTGTGGAAATTGGAAAACCTGCCGAGCTTGTATTGAGAGCCCTATATAAAGAGCAAGCCCACGGTGGTGGTGCTCTTTTGGAAATGATTGAGAAGCTTAATCACCAAGAGCGGACCTTTGAAACCAATAACATGAATTTTTCATATTCGCGGAATCACTCTTGGAAGCACAGAGAGTACGATGCAAGATAATAGAACCTCCTTCGGGAGGTTTTTTATTGGGAAAAATCTATGAATGAAGTCGGATTTGTAATTCAGCAACGCCCATATCCACCAGAATGGATTTTTGCCTTAGAAACACCCAACTTTGCACCTGCACCAGAATTGTGGCGATGGATAAAGTCTATCTTTCTTAATCCCGAACATAAGCTTTTTAATCCTGATCACTCACATCTTGGCTCGTTCTACTATCCGCAGATCGCTGTGATGTGGGCTAAAGGTGGATTTCAGAAACAAGGTCGGTTTGTAGTTGGTCAAACTGAAAAGATCATGATAAATGCAGGTGGTTGGAAGAAAGAACGCCAGGAAGAGCAGTTTTATCAATGGTTCAATGATTTGCCTGATTACTTAATTACGATCGATGCAACTTATGCCCAACAAGCAAACGATGTTGATTTCTGTGCGTTGATCGAACATGAGCTATACCACATAGCACATAAGAAAGATGAATGGGGAATCCCATCGTATAACCGTGAAACGGGTAAGCCTAAGTTGACAATACAAGGGCATGATGTAGAAGAGTTCACTGGCGTTGTTCGCCGTTATGGGGCAAATAAGGAAGTACAAGAAATGGTGAATGCGGCAAATCAACGTCCAACTGTGGCAAAAGCTGATATCTATCATGCCTGTGGAACTTGCTTTCTAAGAGTGGTTTAAATTTTTTTTGCCATTCTTCTTGGATGTACTTGGATGGAATGGTGGAAATGGCACGTATTACCAAAAAGGTGAAACTGTTCATCGTTAGGATGCTTGCTGAGTTTGAAACACCAACCCAAACATCCAAAACAGTTAGAGATATTTTTAATGTTGATGTCACCCCACAGCAATGTGAAGCCTACGACCCAACTAAAAGAACAGGACAAGATCTAAGTCAGGATTTAAGAGATAAATTCTTTGAGTATCGCCGTATAGCAAACCAAGAACTTGAAGCTATTCCTATTGCGAACATGCGCTATCGACTTCAGCTACTTCAAGGTTTAGTTGATAAATATCCTGACAATCCAGTTTTGATTCCGAAGTGGGCTGAACAGGCAGCCAAAGAAATGGGCGGGCTTTATACCAATACAAGTAAAACGCAATTAACTGGCGCAGATGGTCAGCCTCTTAACCCTGAGCATGTTACTCATGTTGTAGCTACGCCTGAACAGGTAAGGCAGGCATTAGATGAACTCGAAAGTAAATACTAGTCTGCTTGAAATGCAATTAGAGCGAGAACGCTGTGAGAGAGAACACTTATTCTTTACACGCCGTTTTTTCTTACCCCGAATGGGCTTTAAGTTCTCGGTCAATTGGCATCATGAATATATTGCAGACAAGATTGATCAGGTCATATCAGGAAAAGTTAAAAACCTAGTCATTAACGTCCCACCTGGTTCAGGCAAAACAGAATTACTGACTAACTTAATTGCCCGTGGTTTAGCGAGAAATGCACGATCACGGTTTTTGTATTTGTCGTTTTCACAGTCATTGGTTGAGGACGTATCTGCCACGGCGCGAAACATTGTCAAATCTGTAGATTTCCAAAGTTTATGGCCAGTCAAAATATCAACCAGTACAGATGCAAAGTCGAGTTGGAAAACTACCGTTGATGGTTACGATGCTGGGCATGTTTATTCAGCTTCGATGGGTGGGCAAGTCACTGGTCGCCGTGCAGGTACATTAGCAAATGAGGGCTTTACAGGTGCCATTATTCTTGATGACCCATTAAAGCCTGAGGATGCATTTAGTAAGTCGGCACGTAAGAAAGCCAATCGTAAGATCCTGAATACGGTCAACTCTCGTAAGGCGAAGTCAGACACACCAATTATTTTGATCATGCAGCGCTTACACGTTGAGGATCCAACTAATTTTGTGATGACTGGAAACGTACCTGGGGAATGGGAACAGATCAGCATTCCTGCCTTGATCGATGATGATTATATAGATCAATTGCCTGAGCATATACGTTGTAAAGTTCCACGAGATGCAGAGCGTGATCAATATGGTCGTCAAAGTTATTGGCCACTTAAAGAATCACTAGAATCTTTACTGCAGCTTGAGAAAGGCGGTGAAGATAAAGATGGTGCAACAGTTTCTCGATATACATTTGCAAGCCAGTACATGCAGAACCCTAAAAAGCTTGGCGGTGATCTTGTTAAGGCTGAATGGTTCCCACGCTATGTGGAATTACCAATTCTTAAATGGCGTGCGATCTGGGCTGATACAGCACAAAAGATCAAAAAACATAATGACTTCTCGGTGTTCTTATGTGCTGGACTTGGGTATGACAATAACCTTTACATCATTGACGTGAAGCGTGGCAAATGGGAAGCACCACAATTATTAAAAGAGGCTAAGTCCTTTATTAATAAACATAAGGAAAGCAATACCAAAATAGGCAAGCTTCGATATATGGCGGTAGAGGATAAAGCCAGTGGTACTGGATTAATCCAGACAATCGTGAAAGAAACGACGTTACCTATCAGAGCAATCCAGCGTGATGAGGATAAGCTTTCGCGGACAATGGATGTGATTCTCTATGTTGAAGATCGCCGTGTCTCTCTACCAGCCAAAGCGCCTTGGCTTTTGAACTACATTGAAGAAATTGAAGGACTCACGGCTGATTGGACACATGACCATGATGACCAATGGGATCCGACCATCGATGCGATTAACGATTCACTTGCGAAAAAGCCGACTGTATTTGATTAGAGGTATTTATGGCTAAAGATAAAAAGTCTGATACAGGCGGTAAAATTAAAACGCTTGTGGCAGATGCAGTAAAACAGGCAATGAATGCCATTGGTGATGCTGGTGCATATACCAACTTGGTATCGAATATTGGTACTGAGCGAGATAAAGCATCGCACGGCAAATTTGTACGTAAAGACATCGATGACGATCAACTTGAAGCTGTGTATCAAAATTGGTTGGCACGCCGTATTGTGAATCGCCCTGCATCGGATATGCTCCGTGCTGGATGGTTCTATGAAGGCATTCAGGGTGATGATCTAAAACGGCTTGAGGAAGCGTGTAAGGCATTTCACTTAGAGCATGTGCTTTTATCAGGCTTAATCCTGTCTCGTCTCTACGGCGTTGTGTATATTCTGCTTGGAACGGCTGACGGTGCTGCCTTAGATCAGCCTTTAGATATTTCTAAACTTGGCCAAGGTCGTTTGGAATTCTTCACGGTCGTGAAAAAGAAATACATCACGGCGGATAAAAACAGTTATTTACCACCATCGGCATGTTGTGGACTGCTGAAACAGCCTGAATTTTACGACATGAAAATGGGGAATGAGGCTAAGAAGCGCATTCATCATTCACGCTTGATTCGTATTGCCCATGCTGATGTAGTGAATGAGGAACCGCAAAGCATTCTGCAGGAAGTCTATGAGGATCTGCTTGACCATGCCAGTGTGAAGCGCGGATCTGCCAGCCTGATTCATGAATCGAAGATTGATGTGATTCAAACGCCTAACCTGGTCGATAAGATCAAAGAGGACATGAAAGGCGTGATGGAAAGATTCATGTCCGTAGGCTTAATGAAAAGTCTGAACGGCATGCTGGTCCTTGATGCGGAGGAAGAGTACAGCTCGAAAACGTATAACTTCGCAGGCTTGCCTGACATGATGCGTGAATTCTCGGTACAGACGGCGGGTGCGGCAGATATCCCTTATACGATTCTGTTTGGCCAATCACCTGCAGGGATGAATGCTACTGGTGAGCATGACACTCGTAATTATTACGACTCGATTGCCACTAAGCAGGAATGGGACCTCAAGCCGATCTTAATGAAGTTTCTTACCGTGATCTGCCAGTCTACGTTTGGACGCCAGATTCCTGAACTGAATGTGGTGTTCAATCCACTTTGGCAATTGGATGCGAAAGTCCGTGCGGAAGTGGAAAAAGCGAATGCAGAACGCGACGAGAAATACTTAAACATGGCCATCATTACTGAGCCTCAGATTGCACGTCAGTTAGTTATCGACGGCGTTTACTCAGTCATTGATGAAAATCACATCAAAGAATTGGAAACGATGGTGAAGCCAAATGACGACGATGATACAGATCCTTAAACCACAGCTTCAGCAGATCAAAAAACGCAAGAAAGGACGCAAGGCAAAGCCTAAGGCAGTCAAAGTCAATCGCCGTGTTGAGCTGTTCTATACACGTCAGCTTTTGGAAATATCCAAGTATTGCCAGGAACAAACCAAGGATTTTGTTTTACCTACCGTGGGGCAGAACATTGGTGATAGCTGGGTGACGGATCTATTCACGGCGTTAAGTGAAAAGATGGTTAAGTACACCATGGAAGTGTCGGTATCTTTGGCCACTAAGGTGGTGATGGATACCAGTAAGGAAGTGGACAAGCAAATTGCCAGTCATACCAAGACCATTCTTGGTGTGGACCTTACGCCGTTTTTCCGTGGTGCTGATATTCAAGATGAGATTGATACTCAGATTGCTGCAAACGTTTCGCTGATTAAGTCTATTCCAAGTCAGTACACCGATAAGCTAGAAGCCTTGGTGATGAATGCCTTGCAAACAGGGCAGACCAACGAAGAACTGGCACAGGAAATTAAAAAGCTCGGTCATAGTACGGACTTTCGTGCACGCTTAATTGCTTCTGATCAGATGGGCAAGATCAACGGTGCTATCAATAAGAAGCGTCAGGAATCAATGGGTGTTGAAACTTATGTATGGCAGTCAGCAAAAGATGAGCGTGTGCGACCAGATCATGAGAAAAAACATGGTGAAACATTCCGATGGGATGGTCCACCAAGCGGAGGTCATCCAGGTCAACCAGTGCGATGCCGATGCACGGCGTTGCCGAATTATGAGGATATTCTGATTGAGTAGATTTAGTAACAATTTAGGATATTTCATGTTGATTCCTTCAATGATAGGTTAGTTGAACCTAGGTAAAAAAGGCGTCAAAAAAAATGGCAAAAACAATTAAAGAAAAATTGTCGGAGTTCGATGATAGCATTTCATCTGCTTCGACTCGCGCAGGCAGGACAATCAAGCGTGTAGAGAATATGACTAAAGGTGGTGTTGATGCAGAAGTGCAAGCGCTTCAGATGACAAAGCAGAGTCCTACTCAGCAACAATATGAAGTGCGTGATATTGAAGCATTCCAAAAACTAGCGGCTGATACTCGTGTCGGTGTTCCAATTACACAGCAACAAGTCAATGCTTTAATTCAAGACACTAATGATAATCCTGGAAGTGCTCCTTTGCCTGCTACCTAATTTTTACTATTTCTACAACCCACCAGTCGGTGGGTTTTTTATTGCCCACAGAAAGGTGATGTATGTGCTGTAAAAGCTGCTGTGCCTGCTCTTGTATAAAAAGTTCGGGCTATCAACCTAAACCAAGACCAATTCCACCAGATGTAAAAACGCCAGCAATAGTCATTTCTCCACCAAAGAAACCATAGCAGACCACCGTAGAGTGGTTTTTTATTGAGCTCAATTTATGAAACTCATTTACCAACTGAAAATTGGTGACTTTGCACCAAGCGAAAGTACACGCTCATTTACTCAAGAAGGGTATCTGAAATGCGTCAACGTGCGCTTGGCCAAAGCACCTCAAGTTCGTCAGTACTACGCATTTGAATTTCCAAATCTGGAAGGCTATTCAGCGGATCAGGTCATCAATGTCTATGTGGCAGCTGAGGACCTATTCAAGCCTGAAGTCATTAAAGGATTCGACGGCGTAGACACAACGGACTATCACCCACCTAAGAATGAAATCAATGCTTCCAACTGGAAGGAATACCACATTGGCGAATGCTTCAACGTACGTCAAGAAGGTGATTTCTTGGTCGGTGATCTGATCATAAAAGATCAGAACAGTATCAATGCTATTCAGAACAATGAGCGCGTCGAGATCTCATTGGGCTATGCGGCTGATCTTGTCCTTGAACAAGGCGTGGCACCTGATGGTACGCCGTATCAAGCCAAATTTATCAATTTTAAAGGCAATCACGTGGCGCTGGTGAAATACGGTCGCTGTGGCGGTGATTGTCGCGTCGGTGACCAAAACCCAAACCCAACAGAGGGAAAAACAATGGAAGTAGTTGTAAACGGTATTCGTTTCGATATCGGCGATAACAAGCCCTTAGCGGATGCCTTAAAAATCCAGCAAGACCAGATTGAAAACTTGAAAGCAGCAAAACTGAAAGTCGGTGACAAGCAATTTGCGATTGGTGATGAATTACCAGCGGTTCAAGCATTGGTGGACACCTTACAGACTGAAAATGCACAGCTGAAGCAGAAAGTCGGTGATCTTGAACAAAACCAAATGACACCTGAAAAACTGGATCAGGTCGTTGCAGAACGTGCCTCTGTCATTGCGGACGCCGTTGCATTGGTACCAGGTATCAAAACTGAAGGCTGTTCATGTGAACAAATCAAACGTGATGTGATTGCAGCAAAAGCAGGTGACACATTGGTGACCGCTGTACTTGGTGGTGTTGCCGTCGGGGATGCTAAACCTGAGCAGATCGACACGGTATTCCGTGCACTGTCAGCAGTGAAGTCGACCACACCGGGTAATGCAGTCGGTGATGCATTACATCAACAGCAACAACAGCAAAACAATAATCAGGACCCTAAAGAAAATAAGGGTTATGACAAGTCTGCTGCATACAAAACAATTTAAGGGGAACTTGAATCATGGTTCAGCAATTAAATGCGGTAGTCGGTCAGCGTGGCCGTTTAACTGCCAAAGAAGTTGTACTGTCATTACCGCTTTCAGGTCTTACTTTAGTCAATGATGGTGATGTGGTTGTCCGCACGACTGATGGCAAATCAGTAACGGCTGTGTCAGGTGCTACACCTACACGTTTTGGTGTGGTGGTACGCCACGGCGTTGGTAAGACAGGCAAAACGGCGGCTGGTAAAGAAGCCTATAAAGCGGCTGATATGTTGCCTGTGATGTTTGAAGGTGCAATTTGGGTCAAGCCTACAGCGCCAATCACTGACATTACTACTGCGGTTTACGTAAAAACTGCAAACGGTACCACAGCAGCGCCGTTGGGTTCTTTGTCGAGCTCAGCAACTGACGGAACAGTATTACCAGGTGCAGCATGGGAAACCGTGACAGGTGCCGATGGTTTAGCCCTTCTTAATCTTCGTGGAGCTTAATAACACATGAGCAAATTAGCAAAAATGAAAGCGCGTTTAACGCCGATTTCACATGCCATTCAGGCACAAGTTGGCGATGCTTTCAACATGGATGCATTAGCACAGCTCTTCGTAAAGATCGAAGAACAAAACGAAATTACACCACAGCTTGCACAGGTCCTTGACTACGCCAAGTTCATCCCAGTGACCAATGTAAATGCGGTTTATGGTGGTGGTGAAATCCTATCTCGTAAAAAAGGCGTGGGTATCGGCGAAGACTATGCTGGTACAGGTGATGATATTCCGCTTGCAGAAGTTGAATACGATACTGTAAGCCTACCAGTGAAAGTTGGTGTGATTGGCTACCAATATTCAGTGGTTGAATTGGCGACCGCACAGCAAATGAACCTCACGCTTGAAGCGGATAAAGTTCAGGCTGCAAATTTGGCAGCTGAAAAGCACATGTCGAATGTGGCTTGGTATGGTTACACCAAAGCCAATGCGAGTGGTCAACTTGAACAGGTGAATGGCTTCTTAAACCAAACAGGTGTCACTATTGTGACAGGTCAGCATGATTGGTCTACGGCGACCATTGAAGAAGTTTTATCTGACTTCAATAACTCGTTGGCAAGCTCGACAGACTTGTTTGACGGTGATGCATCCATTGAACCTGATACCTACCTGATGGCGTCCGCGCAATATACACACCTTTCAACACGTGTGGTGCCAAACTCAGGTGGTAAAACATTCCTGAAGTACATTGAAGAAAACAATATCTTCACCACTCAAGGCAAAACATTAACTATTCGTGGTTCTGGTCGTGGCAATGGTAAAGGTACCGCTGGTGCTGACCGTTCGATCATCTATCGCCGTGATCCATCATGTATTCAATTCAAAGGCAACAGCGTTGAGTTCCTGACGGCGCAACCGAAAGGACTGGATGTACTTGTGCCAGGCCACTACAAATACCAAGGTGTTTGGCTGAAGCGTGTTGATTCACTTCGTTACCTTGACCATGCATAAGGATTAAAATCTCATGGCTAAATATTCATACACATACAGCGGCTCTAATGCCGCTTTTGTTTTTGCTGGTCTTGCAACTTTGCCGAAAGGCATCGCCGTAGTGATTGAAGCAACTCAGCACAAAGCTTTGCAAAAGAATAAATTTGCCAAGCATCTGATTGATGCTGGTGAACTGAACTTCGAAGAAATTGCAGAAGTCGGTGATTCAAAACCTGCTTCAGGTGGTCGTGGTAAAGGTGCTCAATCAGGTAAAACCGATGATGGTAAAGGCAAGGGTGATGAATCTAAAGGCACTGATCTGACGATTGATGAAGTGCGTAAAGCGCTGACTGATCTTGAAATCACCTTTGCTGAAGATGAAACCCTTGAGCAGCTGCAAGCCAAACTTACTCAAGCCACTGAATAAGGTGATCTATGGACACACAAGCTTTTAAATTGAAGTTCAAGTACGACACAGCGCTGATGAATCTTCCTGATGCAGAAATTGCAGACGCATTAGAGGAAGCGGATCTCGTTGTGAAGTCACTTGAATTTGGTGATCTGAAAGAACGTGCTGTGGGTCTATATGCAGCACATATTCTCAAGGTTGCACTCAAATCAAAGTCAGGTAACAGCTTTTCAGATGCTTCGAGTATGACCATTGCAGGTCAGAGTGTGAGCTTTTCACGTTCCGGCGCTGATGCGTTCTATAACCAAAGCATTTATGGCCAGCGTTACTTGGCATTAAAAAATTCAATTCCAATCGGCAATGATGGTACCAATCCCAATCGTTTGGGCGTTGGTGCTTTTGTTGTTTAGGAGCAAGGCATGTCATTTAAGTATCAAGCTCCTGTTGATTTTAAAGCGACCTCGCTTGAAATTGCAGGTACCACATACAAGGTTGAAAAGGGTGTGATCGAGTCGGATACCGACATTGCACACATCTTGGCACCGCATGGTTTTAAACGTGCGGTACCTGAAACCAAAGCAGAACCTAAAAAGGAAACTGCTGCTGCAAAGTAGGTGATGTATGAGTGATTACCGTGTTGATGCTGATGTTGATTTTAACGAGGTCAATGAACGTGTACGTAATGAAATACGGCGCACGGTAAATGCACTCACACTTAAACTTCAGCGCACCATTCAGGAAGACATGCTGACAGGTCAGCGCTTGAATGTGCAATCTGGACGTTTAAGAGGATCCGTTTCATCCAAGGTGGAAGAGGATAAAGACTGGATCGAGGGTACAGTCGGTGCAGGTGGTGCTTTGGTGCCGTATGCCTTTGCTCATGAATTTGGGCTTAAAGGTGCGATGGCGATTAAGGCGCATCTTCGGATGATCAAGAAAGTCTTTGGTCAGCCGATTACACCACGTCAAATCATGATTAAAGCCCATTCACGTAAAGTCGACATGAAAGAGCGCCGTTTTATGCGTGATTCATTGGATGAAGTGGCGAAGATAGTACCGAAGAATATTGATGCTGCATTTGAAAGGGGATTGAGCAGTGAATAGTGAAGCCATTTACCAGGCATTGTTTAATCGCTTGTCAGGCATCGAGGGGATTAAAACCACCAGTCGGCGTTTAAAGCATTTCAATCATGTTGCACCTGAAGAGCGTCCAGCTTTATTCGTGACGCAAGGCAATCAAACTGAAGCACCAGTGAAAGGCTTGGATGCCAAGGTTGAACTCGAAGCGGAAGTGTACGTTTACATTCATGAATCAGATCCAACGATACCTCCGTCGGTCCAGTTGAATCAGATGATTGATCAAGTGCGTGCCAAGCTTGCACCTGATCATCCTGACATCTGCGAATACCAAACCTTAGGGGGATTGGTCGAGCATTGCTGGATCGAGGGCACGATCGAGGTTTTTGAAGCAGTGGAAAACATGCTTGATGACCAAGGGATTGCCATTGTTCCGATTCGGATCCTTACAACCAGTTAAACAATTATTCAATTTTTGACCGCCTTTAGGGCGGTTTTGTCATTTTAGAGAGGTCTAAATAATGGCTCAGTATTTATTCGGTGCAGGTAAGATCTTTGCAACACCTGTGCGAGATGTTTATGGCCAATCGATTACCAATCCTACTCCTGTTGAAGTTGGGGTAATGCAATCGGTTTCAGTTGATATTAGCTACGACTTAAAAGAGCTTTTTGGACGTGGTCAGTTTGCAGTTGATGCAGCGCGTGGTAAAGGCACTATTAAGTGTAAGGCTTCATTTGGCCGTATAAATGGCGCTTTGCTTAATTCAATATTTTTCGGTGGTATTGTTGCTGAAGGGGGTATTGAAACTGTAGCTCAGACGATTAATGGTGAAACCATTCCAGTTGGTGGAAGTCTTACACCCGTTGTTCCCAATAGTGGTACGTATGTGAAAGATCTGGGTGTAACTGATTCTAAGGCTATTCCTCTAAAACGTGTGGCCAGTGCACCAACAGCAGGACAGTACAGCGTAGATCAATCAACTGGAGCATATACTTTTGCTGCAGCTGATGCAGGTAAAGTTGTGTTTATCAGTTTTAAATATTCCGCAACAGTTGCTGGGTCTAAATCTATAGTGGTTTCAAACCTAGATATGGGTTACACACCAGAGTTTACGGTTGATCTTCAACGAGATTACAAGGGTAAATTCATGGGTATGGAATTCTACCGTTGTACCAGTAACAAACTAGGGTTCAGTTCAAAGCAGGATGATTATGATATTCCTGAATTTGAGTTTCAGCCGATGGCTGATGATCTGGGGCGTGTATTCAAATTTGATTTATCGGAGTAATAACAGATGCAATTCTCACAAGTTGAAAACCCTCGTGGTAATAGTAAAGAAATTGCTGGTCAGACATGGATTTTTGCTCCGGCTCCATTGGGCACACTTGAGCGTTTCCAAGAACAGTTAAGCTCAAATGATGTCCCTGTGTCCGTAATTGTAGACATGGCCCATATTTGTTTAAAGCGGAATTATCCAGAAATTACCCGTGAATATGTTTCGGATGAGCTCTTAGATATGGCTAACATGGAAGAGGTCTTATCACTAGTAACTAAAACCTCAGGCTTGGAATATACCGGCACAGGTAAACCGGCAGGTGAAAGCTCGGGGGAATAAACTGGGAGGAGCTTTACACGCATTTAGTGTTGACCATAGGTAAAGATTACGACTATGTACGTAATGAAATGGATCTGCCTAGATTTAGAGCATTAAGTGCGTATCAGCAAAGGAACCCTCCCACCAATATCGGAGTGCAAAGGCTTTGCCGTATCTTGGAAGCTTTCGCGGGTATCGAAGAGACAGACCCAGCAATAACCGTTTCAGATGATGATGAGGAGGATATGCTGGAAGTTTTATCGAATTTTCCACAGGGTGGTTAAGGCCGCCCTGATATATGTACGTATGACAAAGTGTGATCGGTTTGTTAAATTACGCTTAACCTATAAAATCGGTGAAAGCATGAAAAAGATATTATTAGTTGGGATATTGGGACTATATAACAGTTTTGTTTATGGGGAAGGTTTACCTACAATTGCAGGGGTGAATTGCGACAATGTAAAAATTGAAGTATCTGGTGTGAATGACAAAGTTTATATTTTTGCCAAATATAAAACTATTGCAGAATTTCCAAACTCTTCACGTGAAGTTGTTTTGGGTGATTTTATTACATCTAATCAAAAGAAATATAAATTTAAGTGCCCAGACTATGAAGTCACATATAATGGTAATGAGTTATTTGTTAAGGCAGATAATCTAAATAGAATATTTAAGTTATTTAAAGATGAAGCCTATACAAAATTTGACAGTGGCCCATTCAAGGAAGTTTATGAGAATAAAAGTGCTATTCCATTATATACATCTGGAAATTATAAATATCCAAATATTAGAGTAGATTATGTCAGTAGCGGTTATCAAATTAATTTAGAAAATTTGTGGTTAGTAGAGAGGAATTTTGCTCTTAAGGAAGCTAAGAGTTACACTGATGATTACCGAGTCAATGAATTAAAAAATGCCGTTATTGCTTATAAAGTTGATAATAAAGAATTGAAACCTTACTTTTTTAATAATACTGTTTACCCAGCATATGAAGATTTTAATAAAGCAGAGAAGATTGAAATTTTTCATAAAAGAAATAATGACGAAAATATGGGGGTGATCCTTCAAAAAATAGCTATAAATAAAAAAGAAAAAAGCATAAGTCTATTTAAGAATGCAGTATTTCCATATTCTTAAGATATAAAGCACTGTCCAGTTTTTTTCAATTCCACCAGAACCACCTACGGGTGGTTTTTTTATGCCTAAGAGGTTCGTATGGCAAATAATAACCGCGTTGAAGTCCATGTGGGTGCAAAAACATCCGAACTTAAAAAGGGTATGGATGATGCTGGAAAAATAGTTTCTGATTCTGCCAAGCAAATTGAAAATTCCACCAAAGGGGTGAAATTTAAGTTTGATCTTTCAAGTATCAAGAAACAATTTGATTATGTTTCAAAGTCTATTTCTGAAGGATTTAGCAACCAAATTAGTCAGGCAATTGGCGGGTCAAAAATAGGTTCGGCATTCGATGGTATTACCTCCAAATTAGGAGCTCTGCGTGGTGGTGCGCTTGTTGCTGCAGGGGCAGTTGCAGGTTTAGCAGTTGGAGGAGCTGCAGTTGCTGCAGCAGGAATGGCAACACTGGCAATTGAAGTAGCCAATAATAATGTTGAACTCGCTAAATTCTCAGCCCTAGCAAATACCTCATTACAATCATTTCAAGGATTATCTGGTGCCGCACAAACTTTAGGTTTTTCTCAAGAAAAACTTTCAGACATGATGAAAGACTTCAATGAAAAGATTGGTGAGTTTGCCTCTGTAGGATCTGGTGGGGCAATGGACTTTTTTGAGCAAATCGCCGTTAAAACTGAAGGTGGTGCCGCTGGGGCGAAAAAGCTTGCTGAAGAAATGTCCAAGATGGATGGTGTGGAAGCCTTACAGACTTATGTCGATAAGCTGGAAGAAGCTGGAGTCAACCAGCAGCAAATGTCTTTCTATCTTGAGAGTATGGGCTCAGATCTCACTGGATTAATCCCGATTTTGCAAGATGGCGGTAAGCTTTGGAAAGAATACCAGTCTGCTATGGAAGAAGCAGGGATTATTACTGGTGAAGAGGCAATTCAAAAATCCATTGAATTAAAGGCTCAAACTGAAGTACTTCAAATGCAGTACACCGGCTTAAAAAATCAATTGGCTCAAGCAGTAATGCCAGCTTTAAGCGGTGTAATTAGTCATTTCATGAATGGCACTACAAAAGGTGGAGCATTTACCGGAGTTATTCAGACATTAGGCTCAGTTGCTAAGGGTGTTGCAGTTGTTATTGTAGGGCTTGGAGCTGGATTACAAAATCTTGTGCGTTTAATGTCTGGTGTGATGAGTAATCTAAGGACTATTGGAAGTACTGCCGTAAACTTTGTAAATGCGGATGGGATCCTGGCTAAAGGTAAGGCTCTGGCTGGTGGCGTTAAGGCAATCTGGACTGAAACCAAAGATACTGTGGTTGATATTGCTGGTACCACCAAAGCCGCAATTAATTCAGCTTCTAATATCTTTAGTGGAACACCCTCATTTGATCGTTTATCTCAAGCCAAAATAGATATCCAAAATGCTCAACTTGGTAGTAGGGGTGGCAGCAAAGGGGTTACTTCTGGTATCGGACAAAATAAGGCACTCAATCCAGATGGAGGTAAGTCGGATAAGGCAAAGCAGGGCAAATCCGATGCTGTGCGTCAAGCTGAACAGGCAGCTAAGGCTCTTGCTGATATTCGGTACAAGTATGCATCTGAAGAAGAAAAAATAGCTTTGGATCTTAAAAAAGCATTAGGTGAAATTGAGAAATCAAAAGTTACTGATGCAGAAAAGGCAAAGTTTCGAGTTGTAGCAGAAAAAGATGCCAGTGATAAAACCAAAGCATTACGGGTTAAAGAGTTTGAGGAGTTTAAAAAACTTCAAGAAGAGCGAATTGATAATGAGCTTCAATCTGCACAAAGATTGTTTGAAATTAATCAAGCCGAAATTCAAGCAGCATTTGACGCTAAAAAAATTTCCAATGTGCAGAAGCTCCAACTTGAGCACGATCTCGAAAAGCAATTAAGTGAATTGAAACGCCGTGCATTACTTGAAAGGTTAGAGCTTGAAAATCAGATGAGTGAGAAGTCTGGTAAGCAAGGTAATCAAAATCAGATTCTAAATAGCATTTCTGAGATTGATACTGATCAAAAGGTTTTGGATACAAAATCAATTGGTCTTATTAAAGAAGCTGAATTGAAAGATTTTGAAGACAAATTTGGCGGTTTAATTTCTCGAATGTCTAATCTTTGGGATCAGGGTATTCAAGCCATGATGAATGGCACTCTAACATGGCGGAATGCTACAAACGCTGTATTAACCGATATGGCAGGCTTCTTTATCCAAAAGATGGTTACAGAACCCTTAAAGCTTTATATGGCTGGAATGGCTCAAAGATTGGCTATAAAGCTAGGTTTTATCAAAACTGAGACTGTAGCAGAGTCAATGGGTCAAGCAGCTCAGACAGGGGCTACGATTACTGGTGAAGCTGCTAGGACTAGTGCAACTGGATCAGGAGTGTTAGCACGACTAGCCATTCGTTCTTTTGAGGCAATCAAATCCATCATGATCAGTGCATGGCAAGCAATGGCTCAAGCTTTAGCATCAGTACCACCACCGTGGAATATTGCTTTAGGTGGTATCGCATTTGCTGGTGTTGCTGCATTAGCTGGAAAAGTTGCTTCTGCTCGCGGAGGTTATGACATTCCTGCAGGTGTGAATCCCATGACCCAGTTGCATGAGGAAGAAATGGTCTTACCAAAACAACATGCAAACACCATTCGTGCCTTGGGCAAAGCTGTTATGAGTGATGGATCCATGGCTCAACAGCCAGCATATGCAGGTGATATAGGTGCAATGCAATCTATCAATATCCAGGCATGGGATTCTAAAGATGTTAAGCGCTTTATGAAAAAGCACGGAAGAGATCTAGCCAGCGGTTTGAAAGGGTATAACAGAAACTTTGGAAAGTAAGGAGGTAAAAGTGTCAAACGTATTATTTCCTGAATTACCAGGATTGGAATGGGAGTCTACAAAGACTCCCATTTTTAATACAAAGATCATGACTTCAATCAATGGTCGTGAATTAAGAGCAAGTTTTCAGGCCGTTCCTAAATATGAAATTTCATTGTCATATGCATTTTTGCGAGAGGATAAAGGGAGACAAGAGTTGCAACAGCTTGAAGGATTCTTTTTAGAGAGACGAGGTGCTTTTGATTCGTTCTTGTATAAGATGCCTGATGATAATGCTTTTGATTGTTCTTATGTTGGTGATGGAGTTACAACATCATTTCAACTTTATAAAAAAATGTATAACAGCCAATTACCATTGGCTAATACACAAGAACAAGTTCTAAGCTCAATAAATCCCAATATGTGGAATCAAACAACAACAAAAACGATGTGGGCTACAAATACCGCAAAGCCCATGTGGAATAATGCAAGTGCTCAGGTAACTACAGATGGCAAGCTAGTTCTTACTGAACCTGTTGAGGATGGTATTGAACTGAATGTTAAAGGCACATTTTATTACCGATGTCGTTTTAAAGACGATGAACAACAGTATGTCAACTTTATGCATAAGCTTTGGAAAGCGGGCAAAGTTGAATTAGTGGGATCATTGGGAAAAAAGATATGAGACAAGCTTCACCGCAATTGATTGCACTACTTGATGCAGATCAGTTTTTAATGGCAGATCTCTATACCATCACTACGGTACAAGGAGAAATGATTAGAGCCACTAGCTACGATTTCGATTTGAATGTTGCTGGCCAAGTTTATTATTCAAGTGGTGAAATTATTCAACGTGATGGTATCAGCCTTTCTATTGGCATCGAGGTAGATAATTTATCTATCACAATCAATGCAACGGATGCTCACACAATTGGTGGAATCCCAATTGTTCAGGCATTTCATAATGGTCAAATGGATGGTGCACGATTCAAGCTAGAGCGCGTGTTTATGGATGTGAATACACCAACTGATACGAGTGCAGGAACATTGGTTTTATTCGAAGGTCGAATCGTAGAACCAGAACTTAATCGTTATGAAATTAATGCAAGTGTTGTTTCAGATGTAGATGATTTAGATGTTCAGATGCCTAGAAACTTATATCAACCAGGATGTTTAAATACATTATTTGATGGTGCATGTGGTCTAATTCATGCCGACTTCGCTGTAAATACAACTGTAGATCCCAACAGTACGAATAATCGTATCTTATGTACATTAAGTCAGCCACAAGGTTGGTTTACTCAAGGTGTAGTGGAGTTTCTTAGTGGGGCAAATTCAGGAATTAAACGAACTGTACGTTTACATGAAGCAGGTGCCTTACTTCTAACCCTGCCACTATCAGATGTTCCTGTGTCGGGTGACTTGATTCGAGTATATCCAGGTTGTGACAAACGTTTAGATACGTGTACCAATCGATTTAACAATCGAGATAGGTTCAGAGGAGCACCATTTGTTCCTGTGCCAGAAACTTCAATTTAATAACTTAATCATTAACCATAGCCCTGCATTTAGCAGGGTTTTTTTATAGGGTCAAAAAAATGGCTTTACCTAATATTAATGATCTAATTGGCTCAGGTGTTACAGAGGCTGGCTTTAAGTCTGCGTTACAACAATTTCTGGAAAACACTGCTAGTCTGGATCTTGTTAATGCAAATGCGATGTTTAAACAGAAAACTTATGCTTCAGCAGTAGATTGCAATACAATACTTACGGCTGGGTGGCACACATTTCTAACAAGTACAGTCTGGGATAACAGTACAAATAGACCTAATAAAACAGCGCAATATGCACATATTTTAGTTTTACCAACAACTCCAAATATTATTACTCAAATTGCAGTCATGGGGAATAACACGAAGTCATTTGCAATGCGCTTACGAAATGATTTATTAGTTTGGCAAGAATGGCTGTATTTCTATTCTTATGATGAGATGGTTAATCTTATTAAAGCAGATTTTAATAGTTATTTAAAACCAGTAAAAACGTCATCTACAGCAAATTTACTTGATCAATCACAAGTTACATTAGCTATGGAAGTGCGCCCAGACGGAACTTTGTTGGCAAGTGCGAATGGTGCAATTTCAGGACTAATATATTGTTATAACAAGGAATATTTGTACGTTTCAGGCTTGCAAGCGAATACTGCGCCACGTTACTACAGATTCCTAGACCAGAACGGTGTATTTATAAGTGGTGGGTATTTAAATAACAATATAGTAGAGGGTTTAGTTGCTGTTCCTGTAAATGCGTATTCATTTCAAATTAGTTTGAAACAAGGGAATACCAATCCTCTTGATATTTCAACTGCTCAAATCGAATTTGGTAAGACTAAAACGGCATATGTTGCTTACTCAGCAGGTGCAATTACGCATCTAAACCAAGTAGCTCTTGCAGATACGCCAATTCAATTTAACAGCACGAGCTCATCAAAAAACCTATTTGATAAGTCCGCGGTTTTGATAGGTTATGAAGTTTATAATGATGGAAGAATTTTAGCGCAAGCCTCAAGCATTACGTCTCCTATGATCGACGTAACAAATATGTCGAACATTACGATCTCAGGACTGGTGCAAAACCCTGAGTTGGTTCGCTATTGCGTATTCAAAAACACTGCAGGAGCAGTATTGTCAGTTGTTCAGATTGCAACTACTGCCGTGCAAGCAACATTTGCAGTTCCAACAAACGCCGTGACCTTTCAGTTTAGTGTCAAGCAACGATCCACCTCAAATCCCGACCTGAACATTGTTCAAGTTGAGAGTGGAACGACTGCAACGACATACGCCGATTTCGTGCGTGGTATCAGCTCCATCAATGGCATGGCAATTGTATCGAGAATTGGTAGCGGATCATCTACAACTACGCCATCGCGTGCAATTGGTGCTAAATATCTGATGTTTGGTGATTCGATCACTCAAACTTCTGACGTTGATAACGCTGTATTTGATTCAACCGCATTCCGAAGCAACTGGGCGAAGTTTGCCAAAGATATGCTTAAAATGTCGGTTTATCGAAATTATGCAAGAAGTGGGGCATCGTTCCTTGAGAATGTGTCCCAAGCTCCATTTCAAAAGATTGCGCACCAAGTTCAGACAGCAATTGATAATGCTGAAAATCCCGACGTGATTATTCTTGCTTGTGGTACGAATGACGCAAACATCAAGCTCGGTACATATGAAACGGCGATGAGTAAGGCGATCATTGATCTTGATCGAACCTATACTGCAGAGGCAATGCGTTGGGCGCTGTATAAGATCCGTGAGAACTTCCCGAACGCCGTCTGCTTTTACTGCACTCAGTTGCAGCGTGCGGATATTGAAACAACGGAGCGAGCAACGGCTAATGACTTGATGGTTAAATTGGCAAAGCGATATGGATTTAACATCATTGACTGCATGAACGAATCAGGAATTGTGAAAGATTATGAGATTTGGCAAGCAAATGGGCGCTATTTGTCAGATGGTTTGCATCCAAATCTAGCCGGACAACAGCTTCAAGCAAATCATATATGTAATCAAATCATTCAACGAATGATGTATTAACTATGAAAAATATTGAAGCAGTACAAGAGGCTCTTACATGGTTGGGTACTCCTTATCATCACCAGGGCCGAGTTAAGGGTGTAGGTGTAGATTGTGGGACATTGATTTGTGAAGTCTATGAAAAAGTGGGCTTGATGGATCACTTAGATCCGCGTCCGTATCCACCTGACTGGCATATGCACCAGATGGGACAACGTTATTTAGAGCAAGTCAAAAGCGTCTGTTTTGAAGTCGATGAACCACAACCTGGTGACATTGTTTTATACCACTTTGGCAAATGTATCAGTCATGGTGCAATTGTTGTCGAATGGCCTACGATTATTCACTCCTATATCCATCAGGGAGTGATTCTCCAAGATGGTACCAAAGGAAGTTTAGCCCGCCGTGTTGCGGGCTTTTTTCGTATGAAGAGGCTGAAAGAATAATATGGGCGGAATATTTGGAAGTACAACGATCAGTACGTCTGATACACGCATTAATTCAATGCGTATTCAACAATCAGCATATGGTCTATGTCAGCCACTAATTTATGGAAAGACGCGTGTGGCCGCGAATATGATTTGGTTTGGTGATTTCAAGGCTACACCTCATACGACTGTACAAAAGTCAGGTGGTAAAGGTGGTGGTGCTAAAACTAGAAACACTACTTTTAGTTACAGTGCTTCTTTAATGTTAGGGCTATGTGAAAACCAAATCCAAAAAATTGGATTGATATGGGTGGATAAAGAGCAATATGTACCAAAACAGAATGGTTCATTAACCCTAGATCCAATCGATCAATTGCAGTTTGAATTGTTTGATGGCAACAACAATCCTGTTTGGGGTTATTTAGTTTCAAAACATCCAGATGATGCTATTAACTATCCATACCTTGCATATGTTGCTTGTGCAAATTATGAATTAGGAAACAGTGCGAGTCTTTCTAACCACAATTTTGAAGTCATTAGCACCATTAAGTTGTCAGAGACAATTGATGATGCAAATCCTGCTGATGTCATTGAAGACTTTATAACAAATCCAAGATATGGAGCTGCACCCAATCTAAATATCGCAGATTTGAGTGAGTTCCGAACTTATTGTAGAGCTGCAAACTTGTTAATTAGCCCTGCATTCACAGAGCAAAAAGCAGCTTTTGAAACAATCAATGAGATTGTTGAGGCTGTAAATTGTGCTGTAGTTCCAAGTCCTGACGGCTTAAAGATTCGTTCTTTTGGTGATTCTGCAATAACAGGTAATGGTGTGACGTTTACCCCCGATTTAACGCCACAATATCATTTAACTGATGATGATTTTATTGGTGACGATGAACCAGTTCGTGTACGCCGTAGTCGTGACACAGATGCATACAATCATATTCAAGTTGAATACATCAATCGTTATAACCAGTACAACACTGAAACGGCTGAAGCGAAAGATCAAGCCAATATTGAGATGTTCGGTTTACGTTCAGAAGATCCAGTTGAGCATCATTACTTTTGTGAACCCAAAATGGCGAGACACGCTGCTCAATTAAGACTGCAACGTTTGCTTTATGTTCGTAATGAATATGAATTTAATCTTGGTTGGAAGTACTGCAGATTGGAGCCAATGGATATTGTCACATTGACAGATTCAGGATTAGGCCTTGATCAATTTCCAGTTCGAATCACACGAATAGAAGAGGATGAAGATGGTCAGCTAACCGTTACTGCAGAAGAACTAGCGTTAGGCTCAAGATCTGCAATTGAATACGATTTACAGTCTTCGAATGGGTATCAGGGTGGGAATGAAGAACCAGGTAATGTGAATGCACCAATTATATTTGAACCGCCTTTGGATCTGACTGATGGAAAAAATCAAGTTTGGGTTGCTGTATCGGGAGGTATTAATTGGGGTGGCTGTAACGTTTGGGCTAGTCTTGATAATACAACTTATGAAATGATCGGGACTATTTACGGATCTGCACGTTACGGCCAGCTTGTATCGGCAATTGATGTTGATGATACCGCTTTCCAAATTGAGCTAAATACCGTCAGTCAAATGTTTAGCGGCACTCTTGAAGACGCTCAAGCTGATCAGACACTTTGTAAATTAGGTGATGAGTACTTAAATTATCAAGTGGCCACTTTAAATGGTACATCACTATATACATTAAGTGACGTTTTACGTGGACGCTTTGATGATGCGCAAACTCATAATGCAGGTGAGCCATTTGTTCGTTTAGACAAAGCCATTTTTGAACATGCATATAATCAGAATCTAATCGGAAATCAGATTTTTCTGAAATTTACTAGTTTTAATGGCTTGGAGCAAAATGAGCAAACATTAGATGAAGTTTCAGCGTATAGCTACACATTAACAGGTGGTCGTCCTTCAGGTGTTAAAGGGCTATCGCTGCAATCCCCATTTGTTGGAACTTCATTTAAAGTTCAGTGGCAAAGTGTCTCTGGTGCAACGGGTTACGTTGTTCAAATACTTTCAAGTGGGATTTTGCTTCGTGAAGTAGAAACGACTAACTCTGATTATAGCTACTCAATTGAGGAGGCATTAATTGATGGAGTCAAACGTGCTTATACAGTAAGGGTGGCTAGTAAAAATGCTAATAAATTGAGCACTTTTGCTGAGCTGAATATTAGTAACCCTGTACCTACGGCATTATCGAACATCTATTCATCTGCAACCTCTAATTCAATCACTGTTAGTTGGACTCCAAGTGATGCACCAGATCTAAAAGACTATGCAGTTTGGTTAAGTGCTACTTCAAACTTTGATCCATCAACAGTTCAGCCAACATGGATTGGATCAGGTTTAACAACGACTATAGGAAGTTTACAAAGTACTACGCCGTACTACATTCGTGTTGCAGCTCGTGATGTTTGGCAAGATACAGCGTGGAACTATTCAAATCAGATTACACAAAGTACTTCTGAGTAAAGATCAACGACTGATAGTAAAAATTTATACCGCCTTTTGGCGGTTTTTCATTTTCTGGAGTAGTAAAAATGCATGAACAACTTTCAATTAAAGCTTTGCCGTGGTTCATCAAGATTTTAGCAGCAGTTGTGGGGGCCATATTCGCACTAACATTAAGTGGAGATATAGACAAAGAAGGGCGAATTAAAATCAACGTTAGCGTGATTATGAAATTTGTCTTCAGTGTTGCTATTAGCTTATACGGTGGCTCCGCTTTTATTGAATACTATGAATTATCAAAACATTACTCACACATGGCTCAGGGCTTCGTGATGTTGATGTTTGCTGTGTTTGGAATGCTGTGTATTGGTATCTTGTACCAAGCTGTGCAGCTGATGAAAGGCAAGTCACTTGCTGAGATCATTGTGGAAGTCAAAGAAACATTTGGCTCAATTTTTAAATAAAGCTGATTTGATTCCTATACCGCTTAAAGGCGGTTTTTTTACGTATAAAGGAAAGTGAAATGAACATCGAACAATACCTAGATGAATTGATTAAACGTGAAGGCGGTTATGTAAACAATCCCGCAGATCGAGGCGGTGCTACAAAGTACGGTATTACTGAAGCTGTAGCACGTGCGAGTGGCTTTAAAGGTCATATGCGAGATCTACCTTTAGTTGTGGCCAAAGATATTTATCGAAAACAGTATTGGATCTCGCCGCGATTTGAACAAGTAAATACGATTAGTGCCGCTGTGGCTGAAGAGCTACTCGATACAGGAGTTAATTGCGGCACTGGCTTCGCCAAGCCATTATTGCAACGTGCCCTTAATTTACTCAACAACCAAGGCAAAGGCGGTTGGCCCGATTTAGTAATTGATGGGGTGTATGGATCTGCAACATTGAATGCACTCAAAACCTATATGTCCAAACGTGGCAGAGAAGGCGAAAAAGTTTTAGTGCGAGTTCTGAACATCATGCAAGGTCAGCGCTATATCGAAATCTGTGAACGCAATCCAACACAAGAACAGTTTTTTTACGGTTGGATCTCAAGTCGAGTGGTGATCTAAATGACTGAAACAGTAACTGAATTAACTCCATATCTGGAATATTGGAGCAGTGGTATCTATATGTTTAAATGCCCTGGTTGTAAATATTTACATCCGTTTCATGTTAATAGTCATCCTAATGGTAGCAAGTGGGGGTTTAATGGTGATGTTATTAAACCAACATTTACACCATCACTGCTCGTAAATGACCACTATCCAGAAAGTCGTTGCCATCTATTTTTAACTGACGGAAAAATTCAATTTCTTTCAGACTGTCATCATGCGTTAGCAGGGCAAACAGTAGATATGGTACCGATTGAGGATCTGTAATTATGCATTCAGATATTCTCAGGATTAATTGCAAACGCTCACTATCTTCATTGATTTTGAGCGTTTTTATTATGTGTATATTGCCAAGCTGCACAGCTAAAACAATCAATACTCACGTTAATGTTGGTATTCATGTTAGAGCACTTTAAGAAGTGCTGTAAGTTTTGAGAAAATTTATGCGCAAGATTCTATATACAGTTATAAGTTGGCGCAAAATTATGCTCACTATTAAGACGAAAAGAAAAAGCCCTCAATCGAGGGCTTTTTCTTTTCATCTATTCCAGTTCTATTTGATGATCATCTTTAGTCACCTTAATTTTTAATTTTTTGTATTTTCTTTTATTAGGATTCAGTGCTGAATTGGTCACTTCTTTTGAAAATACAGAATCATTCATTAGATCCCCATAGGCTTTGTAACCTAAAATAATTCGATCAGGTTGTCGCCCATTTCTAGAAACATATTGATCGATCATTAGGTTCAATTCATTTAAAAGACTTGTATCGCTCATGGTTTTGATGCATCACTTTTAAGAATTTATGAAAGAATAATATAATTAAACTGTGTTATCTATATGAAAATTAGAAAAAAATCAAAAATTTGCTGTCATAAAAATGTAACAAATGTGAATTACTTTATAGTATGAAATATGACAATTTATTTAATTTATTCTCAAAATATTTATTTTCCAATCCTAGATTAGGAGGAAAAAATTATGGATAAAACATTGAATGTTCGAGAAAGGAACAGAACTAATCATAGGATGAATAGATTTCTTTTGACTTATCATATGTTTTTAAATGAGAAATCACTTAAAGACTCAGACTTTAGTCGATTAATTTTTGTAGAAGAATATATAAAATCATTAAAATTCAAACTCTATGATGAGAGTTCTAAAATACAGCTTATAAATAATTTAGAGAAATTTTATCCAAATTTTGATGAGATTATTAATTCGAGTATCAAATAGCTCTGATGTAAGAGCTATTTGAATATTGATCTTAACTAATTAGCTTGCTGTTCCAATCACAGGCACCATCCTTGGGCCTGCTTGTCTTGCTTTTCTTATAATTTCTACAAGTTCATCGTAAGTAAGATTAAACGAATCCTCGCTATCAAATACATAAACCATATTCTTGCCTTCATACTCTGGTGGAGTAGGTGGAACAAAACGTTCAGGTATAAGCATTTGAGTAAGTTGTTCATCAGTTAATTTAAATAAATGCATAGTCATTATCCTATTCTAAAAAGTTCATTCCAATTCGTTAAATAAGAGGGCGATCGGCGGTTTTGATTCATCTGCCAGATAGCCTTAGTGTCATTGCAAAGTCCTAATGAAACATGATCTTTGCCGTATTTTTGTTTGATAGCTTCCATTGCATTTGAAAGCTTTTCGCGCTGATTGCGGTGCGTGTAGTCAGTGAATAAATCAGGTACAAATTTAGACTTGGGAATTAACTCTAGTAAAACAATTCCTGCCTTTTTATATTTGAATCCCTTCTTGTAGATCTGATCGATCCCTTTCATTGCCGCCCTGGTAATTTCTAATAAATCATCTGTATGTTCAGGCATCTGTACGATGATGTAGGGGGAGTATTTTTCACTCTGGTTAAAACGGCCAGTCTGAATAAATACACCAATCATTTTACAAATAGATCCATCATGACGCATACGTTCTACCGCTCTCGTTACGAATAATCGCACTGATGATTTAATATCATCTTTCTCTAAGACGGGTTGGCCATACGAACGGCTACTTATGATTTGCTGCTTTGATGGGTTTTCATTTTCAATATCGATGCATGAAACGCCTTGCAACTCGCGTACAGTTTTTTCCATTACAATCGAAAAGCTTTTCTTAATCTCTTTCGGATTTGACTCAATCAGATCCAATACGGACTTAATATTCATTAAGTTTAGTTTCTTACAGTTTTGGCGACCAACGCCCCAAACCTCGCCAACATCTATCTGCGCGAGTAATTGCTCAGATGAACACGGGTCCATCTCTACTAAATTACAAACCCCATCAAAATATTTATTTTTCTTTGCAATGTGATTTGCGATTTTAGCCTCAGTCTTACTGCGGCCAATCCCAATGCAACAGGGCAATCCTAGCCATTGTTGAGCCTTCAATCTCATTTCCTGAGCGTATTCAGTTAGATCATAGTTTTTCTCGAATGCTGTTAATTCAAGAAAGCACTCATCAATGCTATAAATCTCTTGCTCTCCTGGCGCAACATATTGGCTAAGCAGATTCATGAATCTGCGTGACATTTCTGCATAAAGAGCGTAGTTACTTGAGAGAACTTGCACATCGTACTTCTTAACAATGTCTTCAATCTGGAATAGTGGAACACCCATTTTTATTCCGAGATCTTTAGCCTCTTGGCTTCTAGCCACGGCACAGCCATCATTATTGCTAAGCACAATTACTGGGCGATCATTAAGGGATGGATTAAAAACACGTTCGCATGAAGCGTACATGTTATTGACATCCACTAGCGCGAATATCCTGGTATTACTTTTCATGACTATTCTTCTTATTATGAGCGATTACACATACGCTTTAAGTTGAACGTCACAACACCCCAGACAATAACAGTTTGATTGTCTTTAGGAATGATGTGTTGAAAAGCAGGATTCTCAGCTTTTAGCCAAACCTTAGGTAAAGGGTAGTCCTCATCACCAAAGATCTCTTTGATTTCCGACTTAGACATTTTGGCTGTAATCATAAGTCGCTTGATCGTAGAGTCTTTATTATCGATTAGAGCAACTACAATATCTTGATGAGCTGCTTCAATGCTTCGATCGATGATGATGGGATCATTAATCTCAAGACCAGCGCCCAACATCGACTCACTGTCTACACGTGCTATAAACGATGATATAGGGTTGTGAATGAGATATTCATTCAGATCCACCGTAGTTTCTAGATCATCTTTGGTCGCAAAAGCTGGACCTGCAGGGATACGCTCTAAAGCCATAGGTATAGAGGATTTAGACTTTGGAAGGATCGGTGTGAGACCAAGCTTATCGATCAGATCTGTTTGTATCGAGATCTGTTCAAGCAAGGAATTGATGGTAGTACTAGGTTTCCCTTCTGGTCCCATGAGAGTTTGTAAACTCGACCATGCACCATCCGAGAAGTAGATAGGCAACTTCTTAGACATTTTGATACTCCTACGCTACGAGGCGTGTTTGAAGTGAATCTGTTTTTATATGTTAAAGATTTTTAGTTTTAAAATTCAAATTTATTTATCTGTGGATAAACAACTAGAAGTCATAGCTTGTCGCGGACTAATGCGTATTTGGTCGGAATTTATGCATTTCTGATTTTGGTGCTGCTGTGAACTCATCTACAGGCATCTCGAAGAAGAAATCTTGAGCTTGATCATGTGAGCAATTCAACCAATCATTTCTGCGCTCTTGAGGAATAACAATTATTGAACGTTTTTCATCTTCAGGAGCATGGAATTGATTCATGAAGGGATGTGAATCAGAGTTGATCGTTAACATAGACATGGATCTGTATTCAAAGCCATTTATAACCGCATATTCGTAGATGCCAGCAACAGTAAAAGGCATTTCATCTCTGCGATAAATCCCATACCAATGAGACTTGCCATCGATATATTTCGGTTCAAAAATAGTTTCAACAGGAATAAGACAAAATTGGTTTTTCTTCCATGCATTACGGAAACTTGGTTTTGTCGCCACAGTCTCTGTTCTAGCGTTATATGTATTCTTTGCTTTCTTAATATCATCTAACCATGGTGCAACTAGACCAAATCGAGCTAAACGCCATTCAATATTCCCGCGTTTTGAGAACAAGATTGGACCTTCATAGTTAGGGTATACGTCAGTTTTATAGTCAAATGTAGGCTCAAACAAATTTAGAAATTGAGCGCGACTTTTTGAAATCGGTTGATAGTTGGCACACATGTAGTACCTCAGTTTTACATTTTTAAATTATTGCCGAGTATAATATTGACTGTAAAAAATCTCAAAAAACTCAATAGCTAGGCAATTAAAATAGTCCCAATCATTTATATCAGTTAATTCAGTATCAGAATAAAATGGTATTTTATTTAAAGGAAATTCATTTTTTCTAATTAATATCATTGGTTTTTCGAAGAGTTCGAATTGATGTGAAGTTAAATCGATAACTAATTCATCAACTTCAACCCAAACATGATATAAATTATCTTTATTTGCACCTCTAATTATAAAAATATCCTCATAACCTTCATTACATAATGCTCTATATAATAGACCAGAGGCAATATCGCAACAGCCATGAGGGAATCGTTCGTAGCAACTATTAACAAATCCGCTTAATTCATTCTCGAGGCATCTAAGAACACTTTCAGCTAAGTTTCTAATTAATATGTTCTTATTACTTTCCATTTCAAGATCTCAATTTAAAAAAATTCCTATGCGACTAGCTTGGTAATTTAGTCATAATGTCGTAACTATTCTTTAAACCAATTGACCACCCAGCCTCTTTATAAAAAGGCTCGCCATACTTGATAGTGTGTTCAATGTAGAAGTAGATCCAGTCTTTCATTTTTATTCTCAATTATTCATGCAGTAGTTTAGATTTCTCATACTTGCTCTTTAATGAATCAAGGTAGTCTGACCAAGCTTGCATCATCACAACACGCTCTTCAAGATACTTAGTTCTATTGTATGCACGACCATTCACATCTCTAACCTGATGGCCAAGTTGCTGTTCAATTCGTTCAATTGGAAATCTCAAAACTTCATCCAAGAGAGTTCTTGCAGTTGCACGAAAGCCATGTCCAGTTGTCTCACCATTAATAAAACCTAAATTCTTAAGTGCTTTATTGATGCTTGATTCACTTATAACACCAGCAGTGGAGTTACTAGCAAAGCAAAACTCCTGATTTCCATTTATTGTATATAGTTCTTTAAAATACTGAAAAACCTGATCAGACAAGGGAACAATAAGATCTATAGAAAGTGAGTTTGCTGTTTTCTTGGGTGTGAATTTCCACTGTTTATTATCAAAATCTATGTCGGCCCATTTTGCTTGTCGTAAGTCTCCTGGTCTCGTAAAAACATGAGGCAGTATCTTTATTGCATATGCGACGGATATAGATCCACGACCATTATATTGCTCAGCTAAATATACTAATTTACCAAGTAACTTTGGATCTGTTATTGCAGCATTGTGTTCAGATTTTCTTGGTTTAATGATTCCTTGAATATCATGAGCAACATTTCGATCACAAATGCCTAACGCAATAGCATATTTAAACACTTGAGAAGCTTTTGACCGCATACGTCTTGCAGTTTCTACTTTTCCTTGTTTTTCATAAATCTTGCAAATGTCTAATAACTCAATTGCTGTGATCTCGTTGATAGGGCGATGACCAATAGCTTGAAAAAGGTATTTATAAACAAACTGATTTCTTTGAGATGTAGATTCCGCTAGTACTTCGGTTTCCATGAAGTCTTTAGCTATCGCTTCAAAAGTATTTTTTAAAGCAAATATCTGACGATGTTCTTCATGTTTCTTTTCAGTTGCTGGATCTTGGTTGTTAGCTAGCTCTGATCTGAATTTTTCTCGATACTGCCGTGCTTGAGCTAATGTAATTTCTGGGTAGACACCAATTGCAATAGTATTACGAGTCTTAACGATAGGGCGTGTATAGTCGAATCGCCAGTATGTACCGCCATGCTTATCTATCAATAGATACAAGCCTTTGCCGTCAGCTAACTTAAAAGCTTTCTTTTGATCTTCTTTTTTTTGATTAGAAATAACAGTTCTTATCTTACTATCAGTAAGTGGGGTAACGATTTTAGCCATAATAACGGTATATTAGATTTTATGATTTCAATGTACCGTTAAATATACCGCTATTTTTACGGTACAAATAGATATTTAATGATACAACGTGATACAAGGGAAATGCTTAAAAGTCTTATTTTGTAAGGTTTTAGGAGCTATTTGATACTACATGAAACTTATTTTTGGTGCGCTCAGCGGGACTCGAACCCACGCCACAGGCTTCGGAGACCTGTACTCTATCCTGTTGAGCTATGAGCGCATGCGAGCCACATGATAGGCAAAAAAATCATATAGGTAAATATAAACATGACCACCAAGTGATTTCTTGCTTATTAAAAGAGCAATTATTCAAATTATGATCTTATTTATAAGGTCAAATTTATAAATGTTGAACTGAATAATTAATTAGCTTAAGTGTTTGATTCAGTTGAGTCGGTGGAATGCGGCTTTCTTGTAAGGAGGTAATCCACTGCATTTGACATGCTTTTAATTGTTGCACGGTTTTTATTGTTTGAATCTTTTGGATTAAAGGACGAGCCATCAAACCGCAATAGGTGGTTAGTGTTTGGATCATCACTTGTTGAATCTCTACAAAAGGTAATTTTTCAAGTTCAATATTTTCAAATGTTTCTTCATCAGGGCTTGGTGTTGTTGAATGATTATTTTCAAGCGGTTCTGTAATTGCTGATGGAATGATAGGAGCAGTTTGTTCCAAAGGTGTTTCTTTTATATTTGTTGGCTCTGCCTGTTGAGCAAGTAAACCCATGTCAATCAGTTGTTGAACAAGCTCAGATGGTGCAATTTTTTCTTTGTAGTTATGGTCTAGTTCTTGAAAGTCTTCATGATCAATAAGTAATAGAAGTCGTCGTTGTTTTGCAGTCAAAGCGATATTGCGTTGTTGCAATGCATTTTGTCCAAGTTCCGTTTTAAAAAAATGTGACATCTCTTAATCTCCCCCAGTCAAGATCTAGATGGAGATTAAGATATAGTTGAAAAGTGACAGAAATGTTAACAAATTATTAAATATCATCTATTTGCATAAAGTAAATAGAAAATAATTGAACTTATTGAAAATTAACGTGCTTTTTTAGACGATATAATTTTCTAGTGCCTTTCTTAAGTACGGATCGAGATCATCTTGTCGCATTAACCATTGCACATAATCTGTTGGTAAATCAGAGATCGAAGTGCCTTTGTGTTTACCGAAGCTAATTGATTTTGGAATGCGTGCTTCTTCTGAAGCTACATAGAGTTGTTCAATTGTTTGGATATTTAAATGATGGATGATATGCATCAAAATATTGGCTGTTAAAATAATATCTGCATCAGCTCTATGTGCGCCTTTCAGCATTTCACGTGCTTTATCACTTCCTTTCGAAATTAAATAAATTAATGCAGAAATATTATGCGCTTCTGCATTTTCCCATACACGACGAGCAAGCGCTAGCGTACAAATAGGCTTTAATTTGGAAACATCAACACCACATTTCGCAATTGCTGAAATATCGTAATCAACATTGTGACCAATGATATACGCAGTTTGTTCTGGTAATTCGAATTCATTATAAAAAGGTTGATCGATCAAATCCGATTCAAGAATATGATGAACTGCCATAGCGGCGTATGAGATCGGTTGACCGACTTGATAGAGTTGATCAAAAATTTTGGTTTTATCTAAACTTAATTTACCACTCTCTATCTCGATTGGTGCATATGCAATTTCTATCGGTAAGCCATTCAATGTATGGGTTTCAGTATCTAAAATGATAGCTTGCATTGGGTTATGACCTAAGTGAAGTAGAGTGGATTTGATATCTTACTCGAAATTATGCCTCAACCAAGATGTGTTCGATTCGCAATCGCTATATTCCTCTGGTAATTCGATTTTTTGATTAAAAATAAATCTTATTTTGCTGATGAAAAGACTTGAAACGCATTTCGAATAAGCGTAATTGTTGACAGTGAAATGCTTTAGAAAAGATCTAAAGATGCATCAAAAATAAAATAGTTAAGGAAAAACTATATATGAAAATGAAATTATTAACGGTTGTTATGCTGAGTTCGAGCCTTGTTCTAACGGCTTGTGGTGGAAGTGACGATTCAAGCTATACATCGAAACCAAGTATTCCTGAAAACAACTTTAAAAATCCAGTAGTTGGAATGCCCGTTGCTTACACAAAAACTGATTTCTCGGCATTTGCTTCTGAAAGCTCTGTCATGACATATAAAATGTTGGGACAAAATGGCAAAGAAACATTAGCGACTAGTTTGATATTCGTTCCAAAGGGAACGATGCCATCAGGTGGTTGGAAAGTTGTCGTTTGGGCACATGGAACAACGGGAGTTGCTGATCAATGTGCGCCTAGTCGAAATGCAACGAATATCTATATACAAGACATGATTAATAAGTTTCTTGCAGCTGGCTATGTTGTTGTAGCTCCAGATTACGAAGGTTTAGGTGAACCAAGTGGGAGAGAATTACATCCATTTTTAAATGTTAAGAGTGAAGCATACTCAATAACAGATGCTGTTGTTGCAGCAAGATCTTATTTGGCGAGTCAGGGGAAAGTGCTTTCACGTCAATGGGTGACTGTAGGGCATTCCCAAGGTGGGCAGGCAGCACTAGGTGCAGCGCAATATGCGAGTCGCGCTAAATTGGAATATAAAGGCACGGTTGCAGTAGCTCCAGCATCGAACTTAGGAGCAATTCTAGTTAAAGGTGAGCAATCTGTTGAAAATGCACCTATCGCTCAGCAAATCCAAATGTATGCTCAACTTGATACTTTTACTGCATTAATCACAGCAGGGATAAGAAATCTGCAACCTACTTTTAATTATATTAACGTCTTTAAATCACCAACGGATGAGATTGCAAGTCGAGCAGAATTAGATTGTTACGATCAGGTTGGTCAGAAGTTCGGTGCGGCAATGCAAACGTATGCATTCACAAATGGTAGCCTAGCTAACTATCCACGAACTCAAACTAATTTTATGGCAATTCCATTGGTTAAGACTTTCTTGGAGAATGATTCACAGCCTGCACAAGTTAAACTGAGCCAACCTGCACTGATTTATCAGGGTGGTAAAGATACAACAGTTCCTCGTGAAGCAACGGATGGTCTTGTCTTGTTAGCACGAAGTAAAGGATCGCAAATTCAATATTTTACTAATGCAGAATGGGATCATGGCACTGCTTATGTGCTAAATATCTCAAATATTGTTAACGATGTGAAAACATTGATGCCTGCGAGCAATTAATTTAAAAATCGCGTTTATTCGCCCAGTATTTCAGCTAAATGAAATACTGGGCTTGTTGTTAATCAATAACTACTTCCGTTTCCCAACCGTCATATTCAGCATTGTAAAGCTTGCATAACTCGAATAATTCTAAAGTACAACGATCTATTGAATATTGATCAACGTGATCTATCCGAGAAATTTGTAGAGAAAACTTCATATGTTCATCATCAAGTTGATCGATTTGTACAACTTCAAAACCTAAAGCTTGAGTCTTGTGTACACATTCAGCTAAGTCTGTTTCATTTTGGAAGAAAAGCCAATGATATACAGGTCGAGCTATCTGTAGACGATCACCATAATGAAGAAGATTCTCAACAACAGCTCGATTAGATATAGTCTGTAATATTTCTGGAGTAGGGTACATGCATTTAAAATATGAAGACCAATCTGGTTCATCGCGGTGACCAGTTTGATAGGAATATTGAGAGAATTTTTGCATGATAAGTTGAATTTTATGTTCTAAGACAGTCGCATCCTTACAATAAAAATAGAATTCTCTGATTTTATTATGTGTCAATCTCCCTACATATATGCTCTGACTTCCATCTGTTAGGCTAGGTATGATTTCATCCTCAAAAACCATTAAATGGTCAAATTCTTCACTTGAAGATAAGCCATCTTCTCGCGGTTGATTCATTTTAATTTCTAGCCAAACTAATTGTAATCTTTGTGATATAGGTGCGATTTCAGCCAAGGCTAAATTAACAAAATAGCTTGCAGGCATCTCATCAATTTGACACATATAGTAATTCCAGTTTTCTGGAAGTTGGAATTCATGATTGTTCAGAGTATTTTCGAAGTCCATTTTTTATACCAAATTTTAGTTATTTAAAAACTTGTTAGATTCTTCATCATTTTCATTGATATCGGAACATTCAGAATGAATAAAATTCACGAATAATTAAATAAATATCAATCTGTGAAAAGGCAAACTTCATGCTACAATACGCACCAATCTTTAGCACGGCTTAAAAGCCCTAATTTATAGGACCCCCGCTAATGTTTGCCAATATTTCTATTGCTCAATTTGATCCAGAATTAGCTCAAGCGATTGCTTCTGAAGGCGAACGCCAAGAAGCTCACATTGAGTTAATTGCATCAGAAAACTATTGCTCTCCAGCAGTTATGGAAGCTCAAGGATCAAAACTTACGAACAAATATGCAGAAGGTTATCCTGGCAAACGCTATTATGGCGGTTGTGAATATGTTGACGTAATTGAACAACTTGCAATTGACCGTGCGAAAGCATTGTTCGGTGCTGATTATGCAAACGTTCAACCACACGCAGGTTCACAAGCAAACTCTGCTGTGTATTTAGCGCTTCTCAACCCAGGTGATACAGTACTTGGTATGAGCTTAGCTCACGGTGGTCACTTGACTCACGGTGCTAAAGTAAGTTTTTCTGGTAAAACATACAACGCTGTTCAATACGGTTTAAACCCTGAAACGGGTGAGATCGATTATGAAGAAGTTGAACGTTTAGCTTTGGAACACAAGCCGCGTATGATCGTTGCTGGTTTCTCTGCTTATAGCCAAGTTGTTGATTGGCAGCGTTTCCGTGAAATCGCTGATAAAGTTGGTGCTTATCTTTTTGTTGATATGGCTCACGTTGCAGGTTTAGTTGCTGCTGGTGTTTACCCGAACCCAGTTCAAATTGCTGATGTAACAACGACTACAACTCATAAAACGCTTCGCGGTCCACGTTCTGGTTTAATCCTTGCAAAAGCAAATGAAGAAATCGAAAAGAAACTTCAATCTGCTGTATTCCCTGGTAACCAAGGTGGTCCTTTGATGCACGCAATTGCTGCTAAAGCAATTTGCTTCAAAGAAGCGATGTCTGATGAGTTCAAAACTTACCAACAGCAAGTCGTGAAAAATGCTCAAGCTATGGCTGAAGTATTAATTTCACGTGGTTATGATGTTGTTTCAGGTGGTACAGAAAATCATTTATTCTTATTGTCTTTAATCAAACAAGACGTAACGGGTAAAGATGCTGATGCATGGTTAGGTGCAGCACACATTACTGTAAACAAAAATGCAGTTCCAAATGATCCACGTTCTCCATTCGTTACTTCTGGTATCCGTATCGGTACTCCAGCTGTTACAACTCGTGGTTTTGGTGAATCTGAAGTTCGTGAACTTGCAGGTTGGATTGCTGACATCATCGACAGTAAAGGTGATGAAAAAGTTATCGCTGAAGTGAAAGCTAAAGTAGAAGCTGTTTGTGCAAAATTCCCAGTATATGCAAACTAATTTGTATATCTAAAAAAAGCGCCGCAAGG
>NZ_JADKPY010000062.1:0-1784 GCF_015351505.1 Acinetobacter sp. SK-43 | reverse complement strand
AGTGGCCGCAAGGCGCTTTTTTTATTTGTAACTTACTGTGATTTTGATCTTCGAAACTTTTCTAAAAGTTCTGAATGTGATTCATTATGTTGTGGATCAGGTTTAACGCAATCTATCGGGCAAACTGCAATACAGGTCGGTGCATCATAAAAACCGACACATTCTGTGCAACGTTCGGTATCGATTTCATAAATCTTAGCACCTTCATATATTGCTTCGTTTGGACATTCTGGTAAGCACATATCACAGTTGATACATGCGGTAGTAATCATTAGAGCCATGAATTAATGTGCTGGGTATGCTAAAGAGGCTGATGATAATTGCTGTTTTGCTTGAGGTAAGTTCCGAATCAGCAATGCATAACGAATATCAATTTCTTGTGGAAATAGAATTTCAACCGTATGACCTGAACCTTTGGCATTATCGATAAGATTACCTTTGAGATCACGCATTTGTTCGAGCACAAAATGGACGTTGCCTTTCGGTGTCATTAATTCAAGTGAGTCCCCGACAATAAATTTATTTTTGACTTCAATTCGGATGAAGTCACCATTCCTTTCTAATACTTCTCCGCAGAATTGTTGAAAGTCAAAATGTGATGAGCCATCTTCATAATTTTGATATTCACTATGAGTATGGCGACGTAAAAAACCTTCTGTGTAGCCACGGTTAGCTAAACCTTCAAGTTGTGTCATTAGACTTTGATCAAAAGATTTACCCGATAATGCATCATCAATTGCTTTTCGATAAATTTGTGCGGTGCGGGCACAATAAAAGTAAGATTTGGTTCGACCTTCAATTTTTAGTGAAGCGACGCCCATTTGGCTCAGCCTCTCGACATGTTGCACCGCGCGAAGATCTTTAGAATTCATGAAATAAGTACCATGCTCATCTTCTTCGGCGGCAAACATATCCTCATCGTTGCGTTGTACTAATACTGGATTGATAGTATTACGCTCATGTGATGATTTAGAACAACATACTTTTGAATTTTCGAACTGTTGAACAGGGATAACATCTCCATTTGAATCTTCTTGTGCGTCATGGATTTTATATTCCCAACGACAAGCATTGGTACATGCGCCTTGATTGGCATCACGTTTATTCATGTAACCCGATAGTAGACATCGACCAGAATAGGCCATACATAACGCGCCATGTACAAATACTTCTAACTCAATATCTGGCACGTTATTTTTAATTTCTTCAATTTCGTCTAAAGATAACTCACGTGAAAGAATTACACGGCTTAAGCCATAGTCTTTCCAAAACTTAACTGTAGCCCAATTGATGGCATTTGCTTGTACTGATAGGTGAATTGGCATATCAGGAAAATGCTCACGAACCATCATGATTAACCCTGGGTCGGACATGATTAATGCATCTGGTTTCATTTCAATAATTGGGGATAGATCACGTATGAAATTTTTTAATTTACTATTATGTGGCTGGATATTGACGACGACATAAAATTTTTTCCCAAGTGAGTGAGCGTCTTCTATGCCAATTTTAAGATTGTCATGATCAAACTCATTATTTCTGACACGTAAACTATAACGTGGTTGCCCTGCATAGACAGCATCTGCTCCGTAAGCAAAAGCATAACGCATATTTTTTAGTGAACCAGCAGGAGAGAGTAATTCAGTATTCATGATGCAATAAAGGCATATTTAAAATAAGGGATTATTTTAAGAAGTTCAAACTATAGATTCAACCAAGTAATTTACTCAGGATTTTTAACGTGTTAGACCCAATTTAAGTGTCAATAAAAAAGCACCCGAAGG
>NZ_JADKPY010000061.1:0-7474 GCF_015351505.1 Acinetobacter sp. SK-43 | reverse complement strand
AGTGACCCGAAGGTGCTTTTTATCAATGATGACGATGTTTGCGTTTTTTCTTATATTTTTTTGACTGATAGTTGTCGTAGTCTCGGTCTTGACCTACTTTACGACCCAAAGCGGCACCACCTGCTGCACCCGCAGCTGCGCCAATATAACCACCAGTTGTACCAGCAATATTGCGACCAACAGTATAACCACCTACACCACCTAGACCACCACCAATAGCAGCTTCGGTACGTGTACGTTTACTGCTAGCAGCTGCTGCACCACCAGCACCACCAACAGCTGAACCAATCATGGCACCACTATGACCACCAATCTCTTTACCAATTGCTGTACCAACAACACTACCTAAAGCTGAAGTGGCTGCAACACGTGTTGCATTATCTGCATATGCAGTGCTTGCAATAGTAGAACCTGCAAGGATTGCACTCAGTAACATAAAATGCGCTTTCATTTTGACTCCATGTGCCCGCTGTTCAGGCATCTTTTGTAATGGAAGCAAATGTAACAAAGCTTGTGGAGTGAAATTGTGGAGATGCATCCTGTTATTATTGTGATTTGGTAAGTTGATTGTATGGTTTTGTTTAAATCAGTATTAAGATTAATCAAATAAATTCAATTTTCATTAATGATTAAGCCAATATGAAATTATAGTGCTGATGTCATTTATGAATCTTGATGAGAAGAATCTTCAAGTTTTAATTGATTTGTAGACTCTCGCTTCTGTAAGCGTAAATGTTCAAGATCACGAATATTTTTCTGGGTAGCCGTAACACCAAATAAGCTCAATAAAAAGGACATAATGTAATAACCTTTTTCGCTCAGGCTAAGTGTCGCATTCGATAAACTAAATAATAGTAACCCAATACAAATACCGACTGAGGTCCAACAAAGTGCAACGTAGATTGCAGTCACAGGTATATCTTCTAACTTATCACGCAATGTTTTTTGTAGGGATACAGCAGAGAAAAGACCGTAAAGTAAAATAACGAGATAAAAACCTTTTTCATGTAAAGGCATTGAAGCATTCCATAAGCCAATCATAAAACCAACAGCACCGATCACGACTGCAAGCCAACTTGCCCCAATAAATGCCAACGTTGGACGGTTAATTAAATTACTCATATTGATTATCCTATTGTTTTATCATTTTATTTGTCTCTCATATTTATATAGAACGGCAAAAAAGAGAACAAGAGCCTACAACTAAAAATGAACAATTTATGATGAAACGAAACTTGATCACGCAGTAGTGAAGTTTCACTATGTCATTTAAGCGGTAGAATCTGTAAACTATGCGCAATTTTTTGATTTTACTCATGCTTCAACTTTGAATGGCATTGAGTCTTTGGATTTCGAGATATTCCGCCCATGAAAGCATCACTCCGCTTAAGACTAGATCAACTCTGTGATCGTCATGAAGAGCTGACGGCATTACTTGCTGATGTAGAAGTTATTTCTGACAACAAACGTTTTCGTAAATTGTCACGAGAACATAATGATTTAACTGAAATTACAGAAGTTTGGGGTAAATATCGTCAAGCAGAAGAAAATATTGAAACTGCTGAAATGATGAAATCTGATCCAGATTTCAAAGACATGGCAGAAGAAGAGATTAAAGAAAACAAGGCACTTTTAGTTGAGCTTGAAGAACAGCTTAATGTGTTAATGATTCCTAAAGATCCTAATGATGCGAATGCTGCCTATTTAGAAATTCGTGCAGGGACGGGTGGTGATGAAGCTGCTATTTTCTCGGGCGATTTATTCCGTATGTATAGTAAATATGCGGAAACTCAGGGTTGGCGAATTGAAGTCCTGTCTGAAAATGAAGGTGAACACGGTGGTTATAAAGAAGTAATCTGTCGTGTTGATGGTGAAGGTGTATATGGTCGCTTAAAGTTTGAAAGTGGTGCGCACCGCGTACAGCGCGTACCTGCCACTGAATCACAAGGTCGTGTTCATACCTCTGCATGTACAGTCGCTATTTTGCCTGAAGTTGATGTAGATACAACAGTCGAAATCAATCCAGCTGATCTCCGAATTGACACTTACCGAGCATCAGGTGCAGGTGGTCAGCACATTAACAAAACCGATTCTGCTGTTCGTATTACTCATATTCCATCGGGTGTGGTTGTGGAATGTCAGGAAGAACGTTCTCAGCACAAAAACAAAGCCAAAGCGATGGCATTACTTGTATCTCGTTTAGAAAATGCAAAACGTGCAGCAGCGGATGCAGCTACTTCTGAAATGCGTCGTGACTTAGTTGGTTCTGGTGACCGTTCTGAGCGTATTCGTACGTATAACTATCCTCAAGGTCGTATGACGGATCATCGTATCAATTTAACGTTATATAAATTAGACGCGATCATGGAAGGTGATTTAACTGAATTGCTGGATAGTTTGCATCGTGAATATCAAGCGGATCAATTAGCGATGCTTGCTCAGGAAAATGGCGGCTAATGAATATTGCTCAGGCATTAGAAATTAAAGGTGAAATTGATAGCTATGAACGTCAAGAAGCTGCGTGGCTGCTTGAACATATACTGGGTATCAATTCATTAGAGTTAAAACTAAGACTTGAGCAAGAGTTAACTGAAATTCAAGAGCAAGCTTATTTGAATGGGCTTGCTCGTATTGATCATGGTGAACCACTAGCTTATGTAACAGGTTCACAACCGTTTTGGACTCTGGACTTAAAAGTCACACATGACACATTGGTGCCACGTCCAGATACAGAAATATTGATTGAAACTGTGTTAAAGCTTGAACTTGATTCAACATCTAATGTCGTTGATTTAGGTACTGGAACGGGTGCTATTGCATTGGCTCTAGCAAGTGAGCGTCCTCAGTGGAAAGTTACGGCAACAGATATTTATCAACCTACGCTCGAAGTCGCACAGGAAAATGCCATTCGTCATGGTTTAATGCATGTTAAGTTTGCTTGTGGTGCTTGGTTTGATGCATTAGAAAAGCAATTTTTTGATCTTATTGTTTCAAATCCGCCGTATATCGATCCAGAAGATGTGCATATGCAAATGCTTAAATCAGAACCTGAACGAGCACTTATTGCTGATAAGCAAGGATTGGCGGATCTAGAAACTATTATTGTTCAAGGTAAAGGTTGGTTAAATCCAAATGGATGGATTGTGCTTGAACATGGTTATGATCAAGGTGAAGCCGTCCGTACCATCTTCGAGAAAGAGGGTTTTAGCCAAATTCAAACCATCAAAGATTATGGTGGCAATGATCGTGTCAGCCTTGGACAGAAGTTGAATTAATCTTCAATGTATTGTTTGACTGCTTCAGCTAATTGAATCTGACCCTGTTTTTCTAAATTATTTACCACATTTACAGCATCAGATTGGTCTCTATTTTGGCTAAGTTTGAATTTTCCAATCATGTGCTGGATTTCAATCTCTATACCAATTATTTCTTTGAGTTCTGCTGCGATGTAATCGCTAGGTGCATCAGACATTTTCCATGGTTTTTCTTGCTTGGCTTCATGTGTCCGAGTAAGTTTGGCGAGTATGCCCCGTAAGGATTTTTCATCTTCTAAAAATCTAATTTTTCCTTTTACGTGTACGACTTGATAATTCCATGTTGGTACATGACGATGATGCAATTGTTTGTTTGGATACCAGTTGGGGGAAATATAGCCTTGTTCACCTTGGAAAATAACTAAAACATCAGTTCCACTCTCAATCAAAGTATGCAATTCATTATTTCGTGCAATATGAGCGATAAGAATGGCGTGATTAAATTTAGGCTCGTGTAAAAGTTTAAAGGGTAAGTGATTTGCTTCGATACCATTGGAGCTGTGAGTGACTAATGTACCTAACGGATATTTTTCAACGAGTTGATATAATTTCTCAGTATTTTTTTCTTCAAAAATTTCAGGTAAATACATTTTTTAAACCATTCAGTCTTCAAATTGGTTAACAAGTAGTTTTTTGCTTGGGGATGTTTTTCGATAGCTACCAGGGCTTACACCACTCCATTTTTTAAAAGCACGATGGAAAGCACTTGGATCGTGAAAATTAAGATCATCACTAATACTTTGAATTGAATCATTCGTTTTGCTCAGACGTTCAATTGCAATATCACATCGAATATTATTTTTAAGCTGTTGATAGCTGACACCTTCTTGTTTTAGTCGACGTTGAATAGTTGCTGTGGACATATTCATTTGTTGTGCAATATCTTTTAACTCAGCCCATTCAGAAGGTGGTTGGAGAATCAATTGTCTGCGGATTTGTAGGCTTAATGAGTTTTCATTTTTAAAGCGCACAATTAAATTATATGGGGCATGTTTTAGAAACTCATTTAATGCATGTTTGTCTTTCTTGATCTTATGCTTGAGATAGTGAGCATCGAATTCTATTTTATTCTGTTCAGCATTAAATTCTATATTTTCACAAAAGCGTACTCGATAATCTTGTATCTCAACAGGTTGGTGGCATCTAAATGACATTCGGTGAAAACTGATACGCTGATCGCTCAACCAACACATCAAACTGTGTACCAGCATTAAAAAAGTCGAATAGGTAAACATTCGTTTGGGTTGATCACGGTCATGCAGGATAAGAAATGCTTTCGAACCTTCCTGAACTAATTCCCCATGAATGTCATCTAAAATCAAAGCTAAAAATTTTAAGATATCTTGTATAGCCTGTTCTAATGTATTCGCACCAAAAGCAAGTTTCGCCAATACTTTATAACTTCCTCGGCGCATGGGATGAGTATCCATGCCGAGAAATTCATCATTCATACTTTTTGCCAGTTCAACCCAAAGCTGTGCAGATTGGTTAACAGGGACTCGTGCTTTGGTTGAAGTTAATAATTCAGCTGAAATACCCGCTTTGTTAGCGATATTGACGATATTTAAGCCGCGGCTAGCTGCAACACTCAATGCTTCACGAATAAGTGCATTTGAAATCGTATCCTTTGCAGAATTGATATCTTGATTTGGAAGTTTGCTCATAAAAGATGAAATACAGGAGAGTGAATGAAATAAATGCTCAAAAATCGCATTAAATTTGCTACTTTTTGGAATTGTATCGGAAAAAAGTTGCCTTTACTCTTTGTTATAAAAATTTATCACTTTAATTTGATAGGAAACGTAAATGAAAATTCAGGGAAAACACTTTGTTATTACTGGCGGTGGTTCTGGTTTAGGCGCAGCGACAGCTGAATATTTGGTTCAGAAAGGTGCATCCGTCACTTTAGTTGATATGAATGCCGAAGTTGGAACTCAGCAGGCACAAGCATTGGGTGAAAAAGCTGAGTTTGTGCAACTCGATGTTACGGATGAGCAAGCTGCTGAGCAATTTTTTAAAGATGTATTAGTCAAGCATGGTGCAGTGCATGGTTTAGTTAACTGTGCAGGGATCGGACCATCAGCGAAAGTTGTTGGTAAAGATGGTGTACACGATTTAGGTATGTTCTCTAAAACGCTTCAGATTAATGTCACTGGTACATTTAATATGCTGCGTTTAGCAGCGGAAGCCATGAGTAAAAATGAAGTTGCAGAAGGTGATGAAGATCGTGGAGTAATCGTCAATACAGCTTCGGTTGCTGCGTTTGATGGTCAAATTGGTCAAGCTGCATATTCTGCTTCAAAAGGGGCAGTAGTTGCCATGACTTTGCCGATTGCAAGAGAGTTAGCACGTCATGCAATTCGTATTATGGTGATTGCACCAGGTATCATGGAAACACCGATGCTTAAAGGTCTGCCACAAAATGTACAAGATGCATTAGGTCAAATGGTTCCGTATCCATCGCGTTTAGGTCGTCCTGAAGAATTTGCGCGCTTGGTTGCACATATTGCTGAAAACTCATATTTAAATGGTGAAGTAATTCGCTTAGACGGCTCGATTCGTATGGCTGCTAAATAAAAATATCTTTATGTAAATAAAAGCGATGATTAGTTCATCGCTTTTATGTTTTTAATAAGTAGTAAAATGTATCTTTAGTATTTAGTTATTTGACCTGCTTTGGATTTACTTATATTTTTGATAATGAAAATGATTATCAATTTATGGAATCTAATGATGCGGATGTTAAATAAAAGCCTATTTTCATTGATGTTATGTGCAGGATTAAGTGTGCCTGCCTATGCGGAGTTTAAGCAAGCACCATTGCCTTACAAAAGTGATGCACTAGAACCCGCGATTGATCAAAAAACGATGGAAATACATTACGCAAAGCATCACAAAGCTTATGTTGATAATTTAAATGCTCAGATTAAATCCTATCCAGAGCTAGATAAATTAAGTATTGAACAAGTCCAAGCACAAATTTCTAAATATAATTCAGCAGTACGAAACAATGGTGGTGGGCATTTTAACCATGCTTTCTTTTGGGAAAGTTTAGCACCGACTAATAAAACTGGTAAGGTTAGTGCAAAGCTACTAAAACAAATCAATCAAGATTTCGGCTCATTTGAAGCCTTCCAAGATAAATTCAATCAGGCTGCAACAGGTCGTTTTGGCTCGGGTTGGGCATGGTTAATCTTGAATGATGCAGGTCAATTGGAGATTGTTTCAACGCCAAATCAAGATAATCCTTTGATGGATATTGTGGAGAAGAAAGGACAGCCACTTTTAGGTTTGGATGTTTGGGAACATGCTTATTATCTTAAATATCAAAATCGCAGAGCAGACTACACCAAAGCTTTTTGGTCTGTAGTGAACTGGAATACTGTAAATCAGCGTTATGATGCTGCAATTAAATAGTCTTTATATTATTCATGTGAGAAGCGCTGCTAAGTGCATCGCTTCTGTGTTTGATTTACTCTGCTTTCACTTCTTCGCCAATTAAATAAAACGTACCACCAGCAATATAGTGTAGGCTTTTCAGGTTTTTATGCTCTTCCGAAAAATGCCAGTGACCATCGCGGAAAACACGCGTATCAGCCCAAGCAGCGATAACTGAGCCGATAAATAAATCATGAGTTTGCTGATTGTGCGGTTCTGGTATCAGCTTGCATATTAGCCAACCAATACTTCCACTGACTAATGGTACAGAATAGTTTTCTTGATAAAAGACTTCAGTTTTACAGGTTTGTAATTTCTCAGGATCATCAAATTGACTGATGTTTCCAAGCTGATGAACCATGTTGAGTTGTTCATAACACGGAACCTGTAATGCAAAATAGCCACTTTTCTCCACGAGTTCTCTCGTCTTCGTGGTTTTGTCTAAAACCACAGTAACTTTTGCTGGTGAAAATTCTAAAGCACATGCCCATGCTGCCGCCATAACATTGACTTCATCATTATGCTGAGCAGAAACAAGTACAGTTGGACCATGATTAAGTAAGCGATAAGATTTAGATAACTCGACGGGTGCAATGTGTTGATTCATTACTTCATGTCCTAAAACAGCAATTCAAATGTATCTATATTTGATTTTAAGTGAAGGCTTATTCAAGCGCCCAGCGTTTAACTGCGCGATTAAAACTTGAAGTTGAAGCATAACC